>JBOHTE010000162.1:0-1123 GCA_050733555.1 Gemmatimonadaceae bacterium
CCCCCGCGCAGGTGCCCTTGAAGGTCGCGCTGCTCTCCCTGCTCCCGTCGTGACCAGCTACCAGCTACCACACTCATCCCGCATAACAGTACGTGCACCCCTTTTCCTGCGCCCGGTTCACACCCCACACACCAGAGGGGAGAATCGTGACGCCCGGAATCACCCCGGCAGTCCACTCCTTCTTCGCTGTATCCTTGTCCACCCCGATCGCTGCGCCGCGCATGCCACTCCAGATGGTCAGTGCCACGTTGCACACGCCGATGATCCCGCCGCGGGACTGGAAGTGCTCCAGCTCGGCGTCCGGAAGCATGATGTCGCCCGCCTTGGAATGATAGAACGGATTGCGCAGCGCGGGCTGCTTGGTGGCGGGATCCTTGATCCCGAAGGCGTCGCCGAGCTTGTACTTCGCCCAGATCGCATCCGTGAAGGCAATCGGGATGCCGGCATGGCGCAGCACGAGTACCGCTCCCAGGTCGCTGTCCTTCACGCCGCTGGCTTCATTGTTGGTGTTCATGAACACCGTGGGAAAGATGAGCGGCATGCCGTCGTTCACGGCGGTGCCGTCGAAGATCTGCTTGTGCGTGCCCTTCACGCTGGGCCAGTCCTCGACGCTCGACTGTCCGTGCAGCCCGCGCGCATTCGCCGCGCGCGTCGCAACAGTCTCCGCATGCAGCGTCCGCGGCAACGCACCGGCGACGCCGGCGGCGAGTGACGCCGCCGCGAGCCGCTCGAGGAATCCGCGGCGGGGGACCTTGTCGAGAGAGTCGATGTCACGCATACGCTGCCTCCGGGTCTATCGTGAAAGGGTGACGTGCAACCGCTCCATCATTCAGTTCTTCGCCTGCGCGCGTTTCGCGTCCGGCGGGCGCGTGCCGAGTGTGGGGTAGGCGACGTCCGGCGGTGCGCCGCCCTTCGGCCAATCGTATTCCTTGCCGGGCAGATCGGGCCGCGGACGTGAGGTGACATATGCCGCGACGTCGAACGCCTGCTGATCGGTGAGCGTGCCCGGTTGATCGTACGGCATGTTGTGCCGAATGAAACTCGCTGCCGTGCGGAGTCGCGCCATCCCCGCGCCGATGTTGAACGACTCGGCACCCCAGAGCGGCGGCGCGACGGCGGTACC
>JBOHTE010000163.1:0-1671 GCA_050733555.1 Gemmatimonadaceae bacterium
CATCCACTCTGAAGCGATCGGACGCAAAGTGCTGTTCCCAGATCAGGCCGTCCGAGGCAACCGCGAAGAGCGCCTCGAAATCATCCGCGTGCAGCGGACGCAGTTCGAGGAACTCACCGCGGAGCGCAGGCTGGCGATCGAGGAGCGGGCCCATGGTGCCGTTGAGGAATCCGCGCTGGCGTCCGACGAATACCGTCTTCCATCGCGTCGTCGGAGCGACTGGCGCCTCACCCGAAGCGCCAGCCGAGCAGATTCCAGTTGGCGAAGAAGAGCACGACCACAATGGCGGCCAGGACGACGACCGTGAACTGCACGCGCCGCGCGACACGCCACCAGGAGCGCCTCCACACCCGGACTGCGCCCACGAGCAGCGCGAGCGTGAGCAGCAGAAACACGATCGGCATCCCCAGCGCGACTTTGAGCGATCCAGGGATTTCGCCTCCCGACTTCAGGAGGCCGCCCACCGCGATCCCGAACACGATGAGCGTGAGGAAGAACCAGACCGCCGTCGCGAGCGCGAGCCGGATGAAGTTCCGCTGCTCACGCGGCAATTCCTTGATACGCTTGCGCCGATAGAAAAAGGTCGTGAGTACGGCCAGGAAGATCAACGCGGAAATACCCGTCAGCCAGTACCACAGCGACGGCATGTCGTGCCAGGGCACGCGCTCCGTACCCATGAAAGGAAGCGCACCGATCGAGAGACGCGTCACCGCGCCTGACGAGTCGTGCGTGAACCCGATGGTGTACTCGCCGTCGACCTGGGTGAACAGCCCGTTGCCGATCGGTGCGAACTGCGCGGGATGCTCGCCGAGTCCGGTCACGAGCAGTCGTTCCTTTTTCGGCATGACGGACACGTTGATCGGCGAGCTCGCGACCATGAGCGCCTTGTCGATCTTGGTGGAGCTGTGGCGGGCAAAGCGATACGCGCCCGTGTATTTCTCCGCCGTGCGGGCGAAAGTGTCCGCGGCAGCCAAAATCGCGACCGGCGGAGCGGGAAAGTAGCGATCGAAGAACGCCTGCAGCACGCCGTCGCGCACGGGCTCCGCGCCGGTTCCGACGTACGACATGAAGATGCCGACCTGCGCGTCGGGCACGATGAACATCGCCGTGTGGAAGTATTGCGTGTCGCCTTCGTGGCCGATCACGCGCACGCCGTTCATCCGCTGTTCGTAGAAGCCGAGCGCCATACCGGGCAGGCGGGGATCGTTGGCGAACGTCCGCGCGTGCATCTGTTCGGCGGTGGCGGAGTCAAGGATGCGACTGCTGCCGTAGCGCCCGTCCTGCAGGTGCGCGATCATGAAGTGCGTCATGTCCAGGGCGGACATCGAGCCGGATCCGGCCGGCCGGAAGCCGCCCACGTACTCGAAGGGCTTGGGGGCGTACACGCCTTTCTCGTAGGTGTACGCGGTCATGAGATCCGGTTCGAGGTTAGGCGGCAGCGGCTCCTGGAACGTCGCATGGTGCATGTCCAGCGGCTCGAGAATGTTGCGGCGGATGTACTCGTTGAACGGCACGCCGCTCACGTTCTGGACGATGAGGCCGGCGAGCGCCGCGCCGTAGTTCGAGTAGGAGGACAGCACGCCGGGCGGGCGTACGCGCGCCGGCATGTGCTCCTTGAGTGTCTCGTCGATCGATTTGACGCGGGTCGAATCGTCGGTGATCAGATAGCCC
>JBOHTE010000164.1:0-4271 GCA_050733555.1 Gemmatimonadaceae bacterium
CGCTGTGCGGCAGCGCGCTGCAAGAAGGACTCCGCGAGCAGCATGATGTCGTCACGCCGCTGGCGCAGCGGCGGCAGGTGCAGCGCAAAGACGTTCAGCCGGTAGAACAGGTCGCCGCGAAATGTGCCGCGCCGCATCTCCTCCTCGAGATCGCGATTGGTCGCCGCAATGAGGCGCGTGTCGATCGGAATGGGATCCGTTCCGCCAACCGGGATCACCTCGCGCTGCTGCAACACGCGCAGCAGCTTCACCTGCGTGGACGGCGTGGTCTCACCGATCTCGTCGAGAAAGAACGTGCCGCCGGCCGCCGCCGCGAACAGCCCGGCCTTGTCCTTCACGGCGCCGGTGAACGAGCCCTTCACGTGCCCGAACAGTTCACTCTCCAGCAGACTTTCCGGCAGCGCGCCACAGTTGATCGAGTTGAAGGATCCCGACGCACGCGCGGAGAGATCGTGGATGTAGCGCGCGATGACTTCCTTGCCTGTCCCCGACTCGCCCTGGATGAGCACGATGGAATCCGTCGGCGCCACGGTCTCCGCCAGCCGCAGCACGGAGAGCCACGCCTTGCTCCGCCCCACGGGCGCACCGTCCACGGATCGGTCGCGCCGCTGGATCTCCTGGCGCAACGAGCGATTCTCCGCCCGCAACTGGCGATGCTCCGCCGCGCGCCGCAGAATCGCCACGATTTCATCGTTCACGAACGGCTTCTGGATGTAGTAATACGCGCCGTCATTCACGGCCTGAATGGCCGATCGGAGATCCGCCTGCGCCGTCATGAGAATGACGGGGAGCTCGGGGTCCGCCTCGTGCGCCGCGGAGAGAATCTGCAATCCGCCCACACTCGGCATGCGCACATCGGTGAGCACGATGTCCGGCATGATCGCACTGATCATCTCCAGCCCCTGGCGACCGCCCTGGGCCACGTGCGGTACGAACCCTTCGTTCTTGAGCAGGATGCGCAGCGTCTCCAGGATGCCCATCTCATCATCCACTACCAGGACCGTGGGCTGCGGGGTCGTGGGCGGCGCGATCATGCGGCCTCCGCCGCGCTGGCCTGATGGCGTGGGAGCAGCACGGTGAAGCGCGTGCCCGACGTGCCGCTGTCCACCAGCACGAAGCCGCGGTGGGCCTCGATGGCGCGCTGCACGATGGGAAGTCCCAGTCCGGTACCCCCGGATCTGGTAGTGAAGAAGGGATCGAACACGCGATCGCGGAGGTGCGCCGGAATGCCCGGACCCTCGTCGCTCACACACAGCATGACGGCATTCTCCTGGAAGGGTACGCCCACTGGCACCTGGTCGCGCCGCGGCGTGCTGATGTCCATGGTGACGACGCCGCCATCCGGCGACGCCTGGACCGCGTTGAGGGCAATGTTGAACAGCGCACGGTGCAGCAGATCCTCGTCGCCCTGGACGAGCACCGCATCCGGCGGCGTGGTGCACTCCACGCGCACGCCGCGCGCGGCATCGGGATGCGTGGACGCCAGATGGGCGGCCGATTGCGCGATGCTGCCGACATCCACGAGACGCCCCGTGGTCGCCTGCACGCGCGCGAAGTTCAGGAACTCCGAGAGCAGACGGGACAACCGGTCGGACTCGCGCACGATCAGGCGGCCGAGCGTGCGTTCGTCGTCGGTGGCGCGCGGCGCCCGCGAGAGCTGCTCGACCGCGCTCCGGATGGACGCGAGCGGATTCTTGATCTCATGCGCGAGCGACGCACTCAATTCGGCGACCGCTTCGAGTCGTTGCGCGCGGAGCCGGAGATCCACGAGGCGCTTGCTGTCGGAGATGTCCTGGAAAATCACGGTGGCCGACACCGGATCGTGTGATGCGCCGGTCTCGATGATGGTCGTCGTCAGTCCGATGGGAAACGAACGGTTCGCGACGGTGATCGTTGCCTCGCCGCGCGTCACGCGCTCGCGACGATGGACGGCCCGATCCAGCGCCGCCGCCAGCGCGGGCGAGGCCGGCAGAATCAGCTCGGACATGAAGCGTCCCACCGCCTCCGCGGCGGCGAAGCCGAGCAGCGCGCCGGCACTGGCGTTCGCGAAGAGAATCCGCCCCTGCGCGTCCACGGTGACGATGCCGCTGCGAATGGTCTGCAGCACGTCCTCCGCCTGCAGCTTCGCCAGGACGAGCTGCGCCTCGATGGCATCGCGACTCGCGCCATCCTGCTGGAGTCGCGCGCTGAGATACGCCACACCAGCGGCCACCGCCGTGAGCACACCGACCTGCAGGAACACGCTCAGGTCGAGTGATGCGTGCTGGCCAAGGAGCAGGTCGCCGACGTACGATGCGATGGCCGCCGCGGCCACGAACAGGGCGCCGCCCGGCCGCAGCAGGAATGCGCCAGCCGCCGTCACGAGGATGTACAGTGCGGTGAAGGGCGAGAGCGCGCCGCCGGTGAGATGCACCGCAATCGTGACCAGCAGCACGTCGAAGCCGAGCTGCAGGGCGTAGAACCCGCGCCCCGGCGCCGTCGGGCGTCTGCGCTCGAACCACGCCGAGCCCGCCGTGAAGAGCGCGGCCGCTGCCAGCGCGGCGGACGCAAGCACGCGGTCGTGCGCATCCGCGTTGCGCCACACCAGCATGGCAGCGACGAAGATGCCGAAGGCCAGGGTCATGCGACTGACCCGGATCCAGTGCAGCACGCGCGCGGGGGAGAACATGAGAGAGTCGCCTGGGCCAGTGACGGGAGGCTGGCCACTGAGAGCTCTTGCAGAATGCGTGAGTTATGGCGTGTCGCCCGTCATGGCGTTTTGCCATATCTTTGACGATCAACGCGAGCAAGGAGTTACGTGGAGAGTTCGGGGGCTGGCCTGTCCACCTGGGGCATTGTGTTCCGTCTGCTGGCCGTATTGCTCCTGGTGTTCGCCAATGCGTTTTTCGTCGCGGCGGAGTTCGGGCTCGTCGGCGCGCGCCGGAGTCGCATTGACGCGGCGGCGGCACGTGGCGAACGGAGCGCGAAGCACGTGCAGCAGGCGCTCAAGCACCTGGACCTGTACATCTCGGGGACACAACTCGGCATCACGCTGGCGTCGCTGTCGCTGGGCTGGATTGGCGAGAGCACCGTCGCCGAACTGCTGGATCGCCTGTTCGCGCAGTTGGGCTACAGGGTGCCGCCCGCGCTCACGCACAGCGCCGCGGCGGTGACCACGGCCTTCATCATCATCACGTTCCTGCACATCGTGCTGGGAGAGCTCGCGCCCAAATCCATCGCGCTCGTGAATCCCGAGCGCGTGAGTCGCGTCGTGGTGCAGCCGCTTCGTCTGTTTTCGCGGGTCATGCGTCCCTTCATCGCCATCCTGAACGGCGCGGCGAACGGCATTCTCCGGATCGGCGGCCTGCACACGGTGCAGGACAGCGCGCGCGTGCACTCACCGGAAGAGCTGCGGCTCCTCGTGATGCAGACGCGCGCGCACGGGCTGCTCAA
Source organism: Gemmatimonadaceae bacterium (assembly GCA_050733555.1). Classification (GTDB taxonomy): domain Bacteria; phylum Gemmatimonadota; class Gemmatimonadetes; order Gemmatimonadales; family Gemmatimonadaceae; genus JADGGM01. Next base: position 3,433 of record JBOHTE010000164.1, read on the forward strand.
CGAGACGGACTCGCAGATGCTCGCGGGCGTCTTCGACTTTCACAACAAGAAGGCGCGCGACGTCATGCGCCCGCGCATCGAAGTCGCGGCGGTCCCCGTCGAGGCCACGGAACCCGAGGTTCGCGAGATCCTCCGGCGCGAACGCTACTCGCGCTACCCGGTGTACCACGAGACGCTCGACGACGTGGTGGGCATCTTTCTCGCGAAGGATCTCTGGCTGCACGACGGCGCGGAGCCGTTCTCCCTGCGCGGCGCGGTGCGCGAGGCGCTCTACCTGCCGGACACGCGCGCGGCGGAGCGCGTGCTGGATGACCTGCGCCGCACGCGGGCGCACATGGCCATCGTACTCGATGAATTCGGCGGCACCGCGGGGATCATCACCGTGGAGGACCTCGTGGAGGAAGTCATGGGCGACATCGTGGACGAATACGATATCGCCACGCGCGAGGTGCTGGAGCAGAACGGCGTACTCGAGCTGGCTGGATCGCTGTCGCTGATCGACGTGCGTTCGGACCACAACGTGAACATCCCGAACGGGAGCTGGTCCACGCTGGGCGGCTACGTGTTTTCCCGGCTCGGCCGGCTGCCTCGAGTGAGCGACCGGGTGCCATTTCCGGGAGGCGAGCTGGAGGTGATCGCGATGGATGGCCGGCGGGTGGCGGCCGTGCGGGTGCACCGGGCGCCGCCGCCGGAACCCGTCGCCACGTGACCGAGCCGCTGCGCATCACGGCGCGCGTGGCGATCCCGCGCGATGAACTCGTGGTGCGGGCCACGCGCAGCGGTGGCCCGGGAGGCCAGCACGTCAACACCAGCGCGACGCGCGTCGAGTTGCTGTGGAA
>JBOHTE010000165.1:0-1993 GCA_050733555.1 Gemmatimonadaceae bacterium
GTTGTTGGTCCCTGGTCTCTGGTTGCTAGTCGTTGAACGTTGGTAACGCGGGAAATGGGACGAGCGCCAAGGTACCCGCACGGGGGAGCAGAGCGGACCCGCAGTACCGAGGGTCCGCGGCGCTCCCCCGCGCGGGTAGCCCAGAGACCAAGGACCAGCGACCAACGACCACTCAGAACCGCCGTGAAAGCCCCAGCTCCGCGACGCCCTTCGGCCGATTCAACTGCACGTAAAGCCCGTACAGCCCAACCGCCGCACCGCCAACCATGATGATCGTGCCCGCGTCGCCGCCAATGATGGCGCCCGTGAGCAACGCCACGCCGCCGAGGACCATCAGCTTCTCGCCGTTGGTCATCGTGTACATCCGCGCCGAATTCGCGTCGGCAGCCGTGGAGGTGAGGGTCAGGACGGGGGAGACAGCGGCCGCCCGCATCGTGGGGCCCGTCATCGCGGGTGTCGGTTCCGTGAGCTGCGCCCGCGCTGAGGGGGCGCCCACTGTCAGCGCGGCCAACGCCGCGACGATGAGTCCCGCACGTAGCATACGTCGTATCCTCAAGTGAAGAGTAGTGAGTGCTGCCCGCGGCACAGCGCATGACGATGCACCGCACCGGGCAATAACGCAAAGGGGGTGCCGCGAATACATTGGCGATGCCGCCAGACGACGATGCCGCCCGACGTACGCTGCACGGCGCGCACGACCCACCTTCCTTCGATACGACATGACTCTCGATCCGCTGCTCGCGCTCCGGCCGGAGTTCCCCATCCTCGACCGCGTGACCTACCTCGTGTCGAACTCGCTCGGCGCCATGCCGCGCGCTGCCGCGGACCTGCTCACGACGTACGCGCGCGACTGGAGCGAGCTCGGAGTCCGTGCGTGGTCGCACGGCTGGTGGGAGATGCCGGTGTCGGTGGGCGACGAGATCGCGCCGCTCATCGGAGCCGCCCCGGGCGACGTCGCCATGATGCCCAACGTCACGCTCGCCCAGGCCAGCGTGCTCTCGGCGCTCGACTACACCGCACCGCGCGACACGATCGTAATGAGTGGGCTCGACTTTCCGTCCGTGCGCTACGTCTACGATGCGCTCGCCGCCCGGCTCGGCGCGCGCATCGTCGTGGTACCGGGAGACGACAGCATCAGCGTGGACACCGGCCGGCTGCTCGAGGCGATCGATGAGCGCACCAGGCTGGTGGCGGTGTCGCACGTGTTGTTCCGCTCGGCGTTCATCATGGACGCGGACGCGATCTGCCGCCGCGCGCACGAGATGGGCGCGCTCGTCTCTCTCGACGCGTATCACTCGGTGGGTGTCCTTCCGGTCGACGTGCGACAGTGTGGCGTGGACTTTCTCACGGGGGGTGTGCTCAAGTGGCTGTGCGGCGGACCGGGTGCGGCATTCCTCTACGTATCGCCCGCGGTGCGCGACACGCTCGCGCCGGCTCTCACGGGCTGGCAGGCGCACGCGCATCCCTTCGCGTTCGACGATGCCATGGAGTACACCACCGGCGCCTTTCGCTGGCTCACCGGCACACCGGCGATTCCCGCACTCTACGCTGCGCTCGCGGGGCCGCGGCTCGTGCGTCGCGCGGGCATCGCTGCGATCCGCGCCAAGAGCGTGCGCCAGACCGAACGTCTCATCGAGCTCGCGGACAGTCGCGGCTATCCGGTGAACGCGCCGCGTGCCGCCGAGCGACGCGGCGGCACCGTGGCCTTCGGCGTTCCGCACGGATACGAAGTGGCCCAGGCGCTGCTGGCGCGCGACATCCTGGTGGACTATCGCCCCGAGGCAGGCATTCGCGTCGCGCCGCATTTCTACACGATGGACGAGGAGCTGGACGTCGTCGTGGCCGCGATCGATGAGATTCTCGCGCGGGAAGAGTGGAAGCGCTTCGCCGAGCAAAAGGGCGCGGTGACGTGAACGCTCCCCACCCCCCCGCCCCTTGGGAACGATCCACGCCCGCACCACCCTTCCCTTGGGAATCGGCAATCGGGAATGGG
>JBOHTE010000166.1:0-6981 GCA_050733555.1 Gemmatimonadaceae bacterium
GCCCAGCGCCAACAGACGCGGCTCGGTCGGCTCTCCCGACGCGCCGGGTTTCCCTTTCTCAAGACCATCGAGGAATTCAACTTTACCTATCAATCCACGCTCCGGCTCGCGCTCCTCGGCTCGGCCCTCTCGCCGGACTTCGTCACCGACGGCCGCGCGCTCATCCTCCTCGGCAAACCCGGGCGCGGCAAAACCCATCTCGCGGTCGCGATCGCGTATCGCGCCATTCAGAACGGCTTCGACGCGCGCTTCGTCACTGCGGCCGAGCTCATTGATGACCTCTCGGCCGCCTTCCGCGCCGGCCGCCTGGCTGATGCCCTCACCCGCTACACCCATCCCGGCGTGCTCGTCGTCGACGAGGTCGGCTATCTCACCTATGGCACCGACGCGGCCAACATGCTCTTTCACGTCGTCAACGATCGCCATCGCCGCCGGCGCGCGATGATCTTCACGACCAACAAACCGCTCAGCGCGTGGGGCCAGGTGCTGCACGACGCCGACCTCGCGCACGCCATCGTGGACCGCGTCCTCGAACGCGGGCGGCTGCTCACGCTCGACGGGCCGTCCCTCCGGACCAAGCACCTCGGCCTTGACGATCCGACCGCGTCAACCCCATCTCCTCAGGTGGCCAGAATTTCCGGAATCCGCGCGCCAGATTTTCCGGAACCCACACCTTCCTGGTCAAAGCCACGCACGCGCACCCAGAATTCTACGAAGGCGCCGATTGCGTGCTTCTGAGTACCAGCGGCAAGTCGGACAATTTCGTTCCGCTCGTTCAGCGCCGCCGCTTTCTCAAAGAGGTGGCGCTCGCACCGTCTGGAAGAAGGATCGCGCTCCGCTCCGACATGGAGGAGCACTGCCTCGAGGTGATCGACACCGCTACGGGGCGAGTCACCGCCACGACAGCGATTTCCCAGGGAGGAACGGGGTGGGCACTGAGTTGGTCACCCGATTGCAACTACATCGTGCTCGTTGAACGGAAGGGATTCTCGTTTCGCGAAGCCGAGAGTTTGCGCGAGGTGGGTTGGCTTCCGAGTCCGTACCCGTCGGCTGTCGACTTCGCGAAGGAGCGGCGGCTCGTGGCGTTGGGCGATTGGCAGGACGGCCTGGTCGTGCCGTGGCCCGGCATTCTCGAGCATCTCGCGCCCCGCGTAACGTCGATTCCGACGTAAATGCGGTGTAAAATCGCAATGAAGCTGACGAAGCGGCCCGACTCTGCTACGTCGTTTTGAGTCCATGTTGAGCTGCTTCACAGCTGATTGCTATTGTTAGGCCGTCACCGAGGCTTTCTGCAAGGCGTCGTTGGCGATTCTCCCTTCGGAGGCGTAGTGCCGTGGCGACGATCATCTCGAAGAAGGCCAACAACTGGGTCGATCGCGGCGAGCCACCCGGGCCGACCCTCGAGCGCATCCTGGCGTACCTCTTCGACCGCCACACGCCAGCTGACCGCCCGTGGCTCGAGGAGCACGCGACCGCCGTGCTCGGCCTCGTGGCAGCCGACGCGACCGAAGTCCAGGTGGTCGGTTACCTGAACGTGCTCGCGCGCGAGCTCGGGTATGCTCGCGGCACGCTTCCCGGGATGCGGTCGGCGGCGATTGGGCTCTGGCACGCCGCGAAGGCGGCGCTGGTGCGCGATCTGGCCGAGCGCGTCCTGCGCGGGGAGATTCCGCCGAATACGCCGACAGCGGAACCGCTCGGCCACTGGCTCGCGGCGCGACTGCTGACGGCGGAGGAACTCGCGGCGTTCGAACAGGAAGGTCACACTGCCGATACAGCCGGAGATGATCGGTCGCGAGGCGTCAGGTAGCGAACGGGGATCGATGCACCTCACCGCGCTCGAGGCGGATCTTCTCGGCGACCTCGCGAGCGATGATCACTCGCTGCACGAGGTGTTCGCATTCGTCCGCCACCATCATCCGGCTGCCACCGATGAGGAAGTGCTCCGCATCGGACGCGAGCTTGAGGCGACTTGGGTGGCCCGTCGGAGACAAAATCACTGAGCATTATGGAGCTCTGCCGCGTTGTCGTCGATTTCGAAACAGCCAAGCTGGTCATCGAGAATGACCTCAAGGGAACGAGATCCGCCGACTTCTCGAGAATGTACGACGAAGATGCAGAGTGACTGTTGGAAGGAAAGACGCGCTGCCTGATTCCGGTTTACAGCAGACGTGGCGCTCGCTGGCGCGCACCATGCAGCGGAAACCTGATGCGTCGGATTGCCAATCGGCTTGATGTGGAGGCGAGGGATGAGAATCGGCCAACTTCTGCATAGGCATGGACGCGCAACGCTGCGTGTAACGGCCGCCGAGTCCGAGCCAGCAGTCTTCGATGCACTTATCCTCCTCGCGGGTGGTCGTGCTGCGCCAAGCCCACATCGCCTCCGAGGCGAGGCCACTCCGTTCAGGCTCGATCTCCCTGACGAAGACATGACAGTCGTCATCCAGCCACGGGACCCGGGTCGTCGGCTTATCGCCGAGTACGAGCGCGAGGTCGGCGGACGGCGCGTGCTCCTCGGACGGTCGTGGATGCCAACGCCGGTTCTTCAACGCCGACGGGGTGGAATCGTCTGCACCGGTCTGTCTGCCTCCGACGACGTGCCGGGACCGGACGGTTCTGGCAGTCGCTCGCCGGCCATTTGACAAGGCAATGAACCTGACGATCGCCCGCGCTGCCCGCACGTTAGCGATAGCTCGCGTTCACGTCGTTCCTCGATGAATCGCGCCGCGCTTGTCTTCCACTTTGGTATCATATATGATACCATGTGCCGATCCCGATCGTCCTCGATACCAGCGTACTGATCGCCGGCCTGCGCTCGCCGCGCGGGGCCTCGTTCGAGCTCCTGCGCCGCCTCGGCTCTCACGCCTTCGAGCTCAACGTTTCGGTGCCGCTGGTCTTGGAGTACGAAGCTGTCGCGAAGCGCCAGGCGCGCGAGCTCGGGCTGACGGCGCAGGATGTGGACGAGGTGCTGGACTATCTCTGCAGCGTGGCCCAACACCGCCAGATCTTCTATCTCTGGCGCCCGGTGCTCCGGGATCCCCGCGATGACCTGGTCCTCGAGCTGGCTGTCGAGGCGGGGGCCGAGTGCATTGTGACACACAATATCCGCGACTTTGCGGAAGCGGCCGACTTCGGGATTCAACCGATCACGCCGCGCGATTTTCTTCGACGGTTGCGAGGGAAACGATGAGTAGTATCAGCCTGCGCCTGCCCGAGTCGTTGCACAAGCTGGCGCGTGAACTGGCCGAGCGCGAGGACATTTCGATCAATCAGCTCATTGCCACGGCGTTGGCGGAGAAGATGGCGGCGCTGATGACGGGGGAGTACCTGGCAAAGCGCGCGGCGCGGGGCAGGCGCCGGAAGTTCGACCGGGTACTGCGGAAGGTGCGCACGCGGAATGCCGCGCCCGTCGACGGCGACGAGTTGTAGCGCAGCGCCTGGGCCGGTGCAATTGTGATCGGCCTGGTGCGGGTTCATGACCACGACGAGCGTGCGGACACCTCGCTCATCGTTCGCGACCGTGTAGCGCTCCTCGGACGAAACAAGACTGACCGCCAGCTCTGTGTACGCCAGGTCGATGTCGACAAACCCGCCGCGTGCGCCCCGATGCCATCATCGCGCCTGGGATGAAGGTGCATTCGGCACTGAGCTGTGCATGGGATGATGTTGGGTTCAAGAACCACATCGAGGTGCCTTTCGAGCGCCTGGTGACCCTCATAGATGATCGAGGGCGCGTGCTGCTTAATGAATTGTTGCGCGGACGAGTGCGAGGGGCTACCATGTGAGCCCCTCGCGAGATTCGATTGCAGCGAGCAGCATCGCGCCCGGCGAGTGAACGCTCGCCCGTGAACTCGACAGTAGGCACCCGATAACCATTCATGTCCGCCATCGTCCGCTGTCCCGAGTGCGGCGCCGCCATGCCGTTCCATCGTCAGCCGATCGTGACCTGCCCGCACTGTCAGGCCGTGCTTCCCGAGGCCGTGCTCGTACACGGTGACCGGGCACTGGCCGTCGGTCGCGCGCCCAAGCCCTTGCTGCTGCAACTCGGGATGATCGGCTCGCTGCTGTTCGGTGCCGTTGTCCCCCTCCTGCTCATACTGGCGCCGTTCAACATTGGCGCTTACTTCGTTGACAGGGCACCGGCCACCGGGCCGGAGTTTCTCCGCGCCGAGGGATTGCCGTCAGCCATTCTCGGCGGTCTCCTGCTGGCCATTGGGCTTGGGCTCTGGCTCGAGCACGCGTGGACGCGGCTGCTGATGATCGGGTTCTGGCTACTCATCGTCGCGACGGGGGTCGTGGAAATGATGACCGGATCCGTCACAGCGGGTCACGGGCTTTTCGGCCATGTGGAAAGGCTCATCGCGCTGGCGCTGGCGGGCTGGTATCTGTACCTGAAGCCGAACGTCGTCGCGTACTACAAGCGACTGGACCGTGCGACGACAGCAGCGCGACCAGGCAGCGACGGAGAATTTCGATCGCGTGGTCTCTGACGAAGAATCGCACCGACAAGCGCCAACAAGCATCCGTGTGAGTAGCTGGCCGGATCGACTGGGATCAATCATCATCGTGCCTGGAGAGTGAGCGCTAGTGGGTGAACTCGGCGTTGGCGCGCCGCACAAAGTATCACCGGCTCGCTTGGTGCCATTCCTGGCATCGTTACGCTTTAGCCGACCGGTGCTCCCGCTGGGAGAATGAGAGATGTACCTCAGCCACACGTACAGCCCGCGTCCCATGCTCCGTGGAGCACGTCTGCTGTTCGGACTCCTGATTTTCTGCAGCTGCTCTCCGACCGAACCGTCCGGTCCGTTCGCCACCTACGGTCTCAAGGCATGTCTCTTCCTCGACTCCATCCCCCGTCCGACCCCTTGCGCTTTTGAGCAGCCAAACCCCGGTGACAGCGTTCGCTTCGACAGCGGCACCTTCAGCTTACGCGTCGACTCGACCTGGGCCAGGACGACCTACCAGACCTTCTTGCTCAATGGCAGTTGGGGGACCACTGTGTCATACACCGATCAAGGAACCTTCAGCTCTCTTCCGCCTGACGGTTCCGATCAATCGTTTCGGCTTCACACGCCAGGCATTCCCGATGACCCTCGTTTCTCGGCTGTGGTGCGAGGTGACACATTGACGGTTGGCGTCTTGCTCTACACAAGAGGGCCATGACAATGCGGCCGCCCAGGATGCTTCCACCCATAAGGCGGACCACAGTCACGCCGACACGCAAATTCCTCGGTGATCACTCGCATCCGGCCACTCAGTCCGCGTCGACGAACGTCGCGTAGCGCTCGAGCGCATCCGGAAACGATCGCCGGCCGAATCCCACGCGTATCGCGGTGCTCGATTCGTCGAACACCGTGCCCGGCAGCAGCAGCACCCCCGCGCGATCGAGCGCGGCGTCGCAGTAGCGTTCGACGTCGGTGACGCCCACGGGGGACACGAACGCCACCGGCCCCGCGCGCGGTGGTACCCAGGCGAACCGGCCGGGACGCACCTCGAGAAATTCCCGGAACCGTGCGAGGTTGTCGCGGATGATGCCCACGTTGCGCTGCACGATAGTGCGGCCGTGCTCGAGCGCAATCGCCGCGAGACATTCGCTGGGCGCGCTGGCGCAGATCGTGGTGTAGTCCTTCACTTCGCACACCCGCCGCGCGAGCGCGCGCTCCCGCACGGCGAGCCAGCCGATGCGGAGGCCGGCCAGCCCGTACGCCTTCGACATGACGCCAAGCGAAACGCCGCGCTCGTACAGATCCGCTACCGCCGGCAGGCGGTCGCGCTCGTTGTATTCCAGGCCGCGGTACACTTCGTCGGAAAAGATCAGGAGCCCGTGTGCGCGCGCCACCGCCACGATCGCGTCGAGCGTGCTCGCCGAGGGGAGTGATCCCGTTGGGCTGTGCGGGCAGTTGATGACGATCGCCCGCGTCTTCGGGTTGATCTCCCGGCGCAGGGCGTCGACATCCAGCGCCCAACCATGGGTGGCGGACGTCGTCCACGGCGTGACGCTGCAGCCCAGCGCGCGCGGGAGCTCGGCGAGCGACTGGTAGGCGGGGTGGTGGACGATCACGTGGTCGCCCGGGGCAAGCGCGGCGGTCATGAACGTGAAAACGGCTTCCTGCGCGCCGGCGTGGACGATGATGTCGTCCGGTTGCACACGGTCGTACGTCGCGGCGATGCGCTCGCGGAGCTCGGGGTGGCCGGTGGTATGGGTGTAGCCGAGCGAGAGGGCGAGGAGGCGATCGATGGCGCGGGAGCCGAGGGCGGCGAGCTCGGTGACGGTCCAGCTTTCGCAATCCGACGCGGACAACATGTACGGTGCGGTGAACTCGCGTGTGTCGTAGTAGCGTTCCAGGCGAAACGGTGGGAGCTGCATGGCGCTGGTGGGCTGGAGGACGTGTTCGTGCATCAGCGGAAGTAGACATGCACAAGGCGGTCCCCGGCAATCGTGAGCCACGCGGTCTGGCAACCCCTTCAACTCCGTTGACGCGCGTAGTGCAGTCCCACCACGCCGCTCTGGCATGGTGTCGCGGACGTCAGGCTGAACGTCTTGTGCACGCCCTCCGGCAGCAGCCGCTTGCCGCCGCCCAGCGTGAGCGGGTAGAGCAGCAGATGCAGCTCGTCCACCAGATCATGCGCCAGCAGCGCGTGGACGAGTTGGCTGCTGCCGTCCGTCAGGATATTCCTGCCCGGCTCGGCCTTCAGGGCCCGCACCGACTCGATCACATTGTCGCGAATGATCGTGGTGTTGCGCCACATGGGCTCCTGGAGCGTGCGCGAGACCACGTACTTCCTGGGCGCATTCATCATATCTCCGAACTGATCGCCCGGGGGCATGGGCTCGAAGGCCTGCGCGTGGGTGACATACGTGCGGCGGCCGAGGAGGAGCGCGTCGGTGTCCGTCATGAGCGCGGCGAAACTTTGCCCGATGTCATCGTGCCACCAGGGCAACGTCCAACCGCCGTGCTCGAACCCGCCATCGCGATCTTCATC
>JBOHTE010000167.1:0-1991 GCA_050733555.1 Gemmatimonadaceae bacterium
CGCCAACAGCGCGAACGACGTGGGATCGGTGAACGCGCACGAGCTCACCCAGGCGCACGCGCCGACGCTCGACAACGCGCTGCAGGGCAAGGTGGCCGGCGTCGAGATCACGGCCAATTCCGGCGCGCCCGGCGGCGGCATGCAGATCCGCATGCGCGGCGTCACGTCCATCTACGGCAACTCGCAGCCGCTCTATGTGGTGGACGGACTGCCGGTGGCCAACACCATCACGACCAACGGACTCAACGCCATCACCCAGGGCGGCGGCGATGATCAGGACAACAGCGTCAACCGCATTGCCGACCTGAATCCGAACGACATCGAGAACATCGAAGTCCTCAAGGGTCCGTCCGCCGCGGCGATCTACGGCTCGTCCGCGGCCAACGGCGTCGTCGTCATCACCACCAAGCGCGGCCAGGTGGGCCGTCCACGGTTCGCCTTCACCCAGCAGTTCGGGACGCACACGATGGAGAACACGCTTGGCCTGAGAAAGTTCAGCCTGGCCGATGCCACCGCATTCGCCGCGCCCTACGGCATCTCGGCGGACACCGTGCAGGCCTGGTTCAACCAGAGTGGCGGCTTCAACGACTACGAGAAGGAAGTGTACGGCGACCGCAGCCTGAGCTACTCGAGCAACCTGAGTGTGAGCGGTGGCAGCGAGAACACCCGCTACTTCCTCTCCGGGCTGGCCATGCATGACAATGGCATCCAGTACAACACGGGCTATGACAAGCAGTCCGTGCGTGCCAACCTCACGCAGCTCGTCGGCAGCAAGCTCCAGATCCAGGTGAACACGAACCTGATCCACACGCTCACCAAGCGCGGCATCAGCAACAACGACAACGTGAACGTGAGCCCGTACGTCGTGTTCGCTGCCACGCCGACGTTCTTCAGCTTCGAACCGGTGAACGGCGTCTATCCAACGAACCCGTTCCTCTCCAACAGCAGCAATCCGCTGCAGACGATCGCGCTGCTGCAGACCCCGGAGGATCTGTTTCGCTTCATGGGATCCGTGAATGCCCAGTACACGGCCTTCACCACCGCCACCCAGAACCTCAAGGCGACGCTGGACCTGTCCATTGACCATTACGGCTACCAGTCGAACCTCTACTCGCCGCCGTCGCTGTACTGGGAACCCGCCGATGGATTCCCCGGCACGACGCTGCAGCGCAACACGGGCGAGACACGCGCGCCTATCGCGGTCACGCTCGCGCACACGTACACGGCGCCGGGCAGCAGCCTGCAGGCCACGACATCCGCCGGCGTGCGCCGCGGCTATGATGACATCAACCAGCTCACCGTCACCACCACCGATCTGCTGGCAGGCCAGCAGAACGTGGACCGCGGCGCCAACGTCGGAGCCGGGCAGAACCGGCAGACCGTGCAGACGCTCGCGCTGTACGGACAGGAAGATCTGCTCCTGCTCGACCAGCGCCTCTTCGTGAGCGGGGGCGTCATCGCCCAGCGCAGCACGAACAACGCGGACGTCAACAAGTTCTTCTACTATCCGAAGGCGGCCGCGTCGTACCGCTTCACGAACATCGGACCATTCACCGAACTCAAGCTGCGTGCCGCGTACGGCGAGACCGGAAACGAGCCGCTCTACGGCAACAAGTTCGGGTCCCTGGTGGGAGCGACGTACGTTGGACAGAACGGCGTCCAGATCGGCGGCAACGTGGCCGATCCCAACCTGCACCCCGAACGTGAGAAGGAGTTCGAGACCGGCGTGGATCTGGGTCTGCTGAATTCCCGCCTCGCTGTCTCCGGCACGTTCTACCAGAAGACCAACTCGGACCTGCTGCTCCAGGCGCGCCTCGCGCCGAGCACCGGCTTCGGGGTTCGCGTCTTCAACGGTGGTGAGATCCGCAACCGCGGCGTGGAAGCCACGATCACCGGCTTCCCCCTCCAGCAGAAGGATCTCTCCTGGCAGATGGGGCTGACGTTCTCCAAGAACGTGGGTAAGGTCATGTCCCTGCCCGCGGGACTGGGGA
>JBOHTE010000168.1:0-2359 GCA_050733555.1 Gemmatimonadaceae bacterium
GTACAGCGGAACCGTGGGACGCGCCTGGCTCGAGCGGGGCGGTGTGTACGTCGTCGCGAACATTCGCGGTGGGGGCGAGTATGGCCCACGCTGGCACAACGCCGCGCTCAAGGCGAATCGCCCCCGCGCGTATGAGGATTTCGCCGCCGTGGCGGAAGATCTGACGAAGCGGCACGTCACGCGCCAAGCACGACTTGGCGCGGAAGGCGGCAGCAATGGGGGTCTCCTCATGGGCAACATGCTCACGATGTATCCACAGCTCTTCGGCGCGATCGTGTGCGAGGTGCCGCTGCTCGACATGAAGCGCTACACGCACCTGGGCGCCGGTGCGTCATGGATCGCGGAGTATGGCAATCCGGACAAGCCCGACGAGTGGGCGTTCATCAAGACCTTCTCCCCGTACCAGGACGTGAAGATCGGCATGTCGTATCCGCCCATACTCTTCTACACGGCCACCAGCGATGACCGCGTGGGCCCGGTGCAGGCGCGGAAGATGGCGGCGCGGATGCAGGCGATGGGCTACAAGAACGTCTGGTTCTACGAGAACACCGAGGGCGGACACGGCGCCGCGGCGGACAACAAGCAGTCGGCCTTCATGCACGCGCTCGCGTACGACTTCCTCTGGACGCAGGTGGGAAAATGATCGCCGGGTGATCGTGGGCCGTGCAGAAAGCCGGCTGCACGGCCTTCACTTCACCAGCACGACCCGTTGCAGTGTCGTATTCCCCGGGCCGACTGGTCCCTTGTCCTGGGCCGGTACGAACACGCCGGTGAGCTGGTTGCCATCCCACTTCGTGAGCTTGAAGGAACCGATGGCGTCCACGGTGACCGTGGTGCGTCCCTTTGCCTTGCCACCGGGAACGAAGAAAGCCGACTTGATGATGGGATTGTTGCCGTCGGCCCCGATGCAACTGAGGCTGGGGTCCGTCTGCGTGCAGAGCGCATCGGTAATGCCCTTGTTCGTCGGACCAACCATGTTCCCCGGCTCGGTCTGCAGCTCGTCGCCGACGCCGACCGTCCAGCACACGGGATTTCCGGCGCCGTCAACACCTTCGATGTTCTCCTGGTACACGGCGCCGCCGGTTCCCGGCGTGCCGGGCGTACCGTCGGCAGTCATGACCGGCGGCAGATCCACAGCGCCGAAGTTGCCTGGCATGCCGGGATCAATGTCCTTCCACTGCGAAACCTTGAGCGTGAACGTGCGCTGCACGTCGCTCATCTCGCGGAGCGCCTGCAGATCGGCCTGCGACAGGCTCGCGGTATCCGTGACCGGGTCATCGGGAAGACCGAGGTAGCTGTTGATGCGACCCCGGAGATTCACGTACGGAATGGCCCAAGGCTTCATGCACTTGGTCTGCGACACCGCAGGCCCGGCCCAGGCTACGGAGCGTACGGCGATCTGCTTGGGCGCCCAGCCGATCACGCCCGCAAGAATGGACGTGGACGTATGCCGAAGAGTGATCTGAACCGCATTCGCAGTCGAAGGACTTCCGCCACGCGTGAAGACGCGCTCGGGGCTCGTCCAGGTTCCGAGCACCACGTCGCTGTCGTTGAGCACGATGCTCGAGCCAAGCAGCGTATTGGCCTGGGCGAAGGTTTGGGCTTGCGAGACGTAGTCTGCCTGGGACGAGCGGAGGAGCTGCACGGCGCCCGCAAGCGCGGCCGCATCGGCTGCCGTCTGCATCTGGTTCCGCATGAACTGCATGCGTCCGAAGTCCAGCACCACGGCGACTACGGACAGCATCGCCAGGAAGAGCAATACCGTAAACAGGGCAATAACGCCCCGTCTGCTGCGCAGGCCAACTGTGTGCTGCCGTGCCCGTCGTTGCATGAAGTGAGCTCACTGTTTCGCGCACACCGGTGGCGCGCTCACCCATTACACGACGGTAGGCATGGGGAAGTAACGGCGGCACGGCTGTCCCAGGATGCCCGGCCGGCCCAATCCTGATGACTCTGAAATCCTGTCCAGCGGTTACCTATCTCAATGGCAAACGGAAACGAACATGCAGTCATCGGATGAGGTCGCGATGTCGCCAGCACCGCCAGCAAGGCCAGCGCCCGGACCAGCACCGCCAGCAAGGCCAGCCCCCGGACCGGCCCGGGCACCAATGGCCGTCGTCCTCATGGGAGTATCCGGCTGCGGAAAGACGACGATCGGCGAACTGCTCGCCACGCGTCTCGGCTGGGCGTTCGAGGAGGGTGACGCGCTTCATCCGCGGGCGAACGTCGACAAGATGGCGGCCGGACATCCGCTCAATGACAGCGATCGCTGGCCGTGGCTGGAGCAAGTCGCCGAATGGATCGAGTCGCATCTCGATGCCGGTGAAAATGGCATCATCACCTGCTCGGCGCTCAAGCA
>JBOHTE010000169.1:0-2164 GCA_050733555.1 Gemmatimonadaceae bacterium
GTGGAGAGCCACCTGCACGCTATTTGGCTCGGCTCGTCCGGACAGGCGTTGCCGCCGGGCATCGCCGATGTCCTCGACCTCACCGTGGGCGCCTGTGAACCGGTGCGACCAGAGGTCCTGACCGGACTGTCAACCGCGCAAGGCGAGCAGGAGGCGCAGGATCGATCCGCTCGCGTGTTGAAGATGTTGTCCCAGGAGCTCACGACAGACCGTGCTCCGTGGTTCACGTCACCCGAGGCATTCGCGGCGACGTCGGTCGCCGGTGCGAAGGCTGCATTCGTCGCCGCGTTCGATCGGTGGCGATCACTCTACCGAAGCGCGCTGCATCAGCGCGATCGGGCGCGTGCGATTCTGGACGATCACACACAGTCGCGCCCTGCGCACGAGCAGGCGAAGCGTGATCAGAACGTGGCGACGGATCTCCTGCTGGCGCTTCGCGAGGGCAATGTCACGAGCACCAGCGACTTCTACCTCTATCGCTATTTGGCGACCGAAGGATTCCTGCCTGGATACAACTTCCCACGCCTGCCGCTCCTCGCGTGTATTCCCGGAGAGCGCGACCGCGAACAGGCCTACGTCCAGCGTCCGCGTTTTCTCGCACTCAGCGAGTTCGGCCCGCGAGCGCTGGTCTACCACGAGGGCCGCACGTACCGCGTGGTCAAGGTCAGGCTCGGCGGTACGAGCGAGGGCGTGCGACCGTCCGAAGGCCAGCTTCCGGTGCTGGAGGTGTACATCTGTCGTACCTGCGGCGCCGGGCATTTCGAGGGCCACCGCAACCATTGCCACGCGTGCGGATCGTCGCTCGCCGGGTCGCTCATCGTCAAGAGTCTGCTCCGCATCGAGCACGTGGATACGCGACCAACGCAACGCATCACGGCGGACGACGAAGAACGCCAGCGCCAGGGTTTCGAGTTGGTCACCACGTTTCGCTGGCCGGAGCGCGGCGGCGCGCCCGACGTTCGCACCGTACGCGCGCTGGATGACAACGGGGAGATCCTCGCCATGCAGTACGCGTCGTCCACGACGGTCTCACGTCTCAACCTCGGCCTCAGGCGGCGAAAGCAGAAGTCCGTACACGGATTCCATATCAATCCCGTCACCGGCTGGTGGAGCCGCGAAGACGACGAGGACGACGGTCCGGAGCCGGCGGCCGGTCGCATTGCCGCGCAGCGGGTCGTCCCGTTCGTGCAGGAGCAGAAGAACGCGCTGCACGTGCGCTTCTCGGGCGATGCCGCTACGGAAGCCGCGACGCGCGCTACCGTCCAGCACGCGCTCCGACGCGCGATGGAGGTTCGCTTTCAGCTCGAGGAAGGCGAGCTGCTGGTCGAGCCGCTGCCGGATCGGGAACGACGCGCGGGGCTGCTCTTCTATGAAGCCGCGGAGGGCGGTGCCGGCGTGCTCACGCGTGTGGTCCACGAGCCAGCCGTGCTGGCGTCAGTGGCACGCGAGGCGCTTCGCCTCATGCACCTGGACATTCCCACCGATGATTCTTCGCCAATGCCGCATCCGGACCAGCTCCAGGATGTAGAAGGCGCGTGCGTTCGGGGTTGCTACCGGTGTCTTCTCTCCTACTACAACCAGCCGGACCACGACGTCATCGATCGCCGTGACCCCGCCGCTCGGCAATTACTCGTGCGCCTTGCCATGTCTAGGACCGTGCTGGATGCCGCGACGGCGCCTGTGGTAGCTGACGCGCCACACTCTGTGACCACGGACGGATGGATCGGTCGCTGGATCACCGCCGCAAACACCCTGCCCAGGCCACTTCCAGGTTGGCAGCTCCACGAGAACGTCGTCCCGCGTTGGCCGGCGAGCTACGCTGCGGTGATCCTGCCCGACACACCTTCCGCCGTGCGCGACCAACTCGACATGGACGGCTCGACGTTGTTCATCTTCCCTGCCGACACACAGCGCTGGCCCGAGACGTTCGCGCGTCTCGCGCGCTACCTCGGAGCCAACGCATGACGACCGCGGCTCGTGAGTTTGCCCCCGGTTCGCTCGTGCGCGCACGCGGACGCGAGTGGGTCGTCCTGCCCGGCGCAAGCGCGAGCGTACTACGCTTGCGCCCGCTGTCCGGCAGCGAGGAAGACGCCGCGCTCGTTCATGTGGAGTTGGAGCCGGACATCACGCCGGCCACGTTCCCATGGCCAGCGGCCGAACAGGA
>JBOHTE010000170.1:0-1050 GCA_050733555.1 Gemmatimonadaceae bacterium
GAATCGGCAATCGGGAATGGGGAATGGTGGGAATGGGGAATGGGAGGCCGATTTCCGATTCCCACCATTCCCCATTCCCCATTGCCCATTCCCAAGGGCGGGGTGACGTGGGGCGGGGCGCGTTCCCCCCTCCCCTGATACATTTCACCTTCTTCTTCCCCTGTCATTCACTCTGCTGTCATGACCTCTTCGAGTTCTCCGTCAAGCAACTGTCCCGCCTGTGGCGCGGTGGCGTCCGGGCGTTTCTGCGCCGCGTGCGGCGCGCCCCTCCAGGGCGCGGCCTGCGCCGCCTGTCATGCGGAGCTGACGCCGGGCGCGAAGTTCTGCCATCGCTGTGGCACGCCGGCTGGAGCCGCCGCGGCGGGCGCCGCCGGCGGCATCGGCCCACTCGTCCCACTCCAGTCGGGTGGATTCCCCGCAGCGCTCCCGTGGGCGGTGGCCGGCATCGCGCTGCTTGCGCTCATTGCGCTCGTCGCCGCTCAGCGCTTCGGCCGGCCGCCGGCGGCGCAGGGCGATGTCTCCGTCGCGACGGCCACCACTGGCGCACCCGCCGACGAGGGCGCGGCACCGGGCGACGCCCCCGTCCGTGCGCCGGATATCTCGTCGCTCTCCCCGCGCGAACGCGCCGACCGGCTCTACGACCGGATCATGCGGCTCGACTCCGAAGGCAAGAAGGACAGCGTGGAGTTTTTCTCCCAGATGGGTATCTCGGCCTACCAGATGCTCCCGCAGCAGGATCTCGACTCTCGCTACGACATGGGACGCATCGCCGAAGTGGCCGGCGCGACCCCGCTCGCGCAAGCAGAGGCCGACAGCATTCTCGCCGCGGACCCGAACCATCTCCTCGGCCTCACGCTGTCCATTTCCCTGGCCCGGGACGCCGGCAACACGACCATGATGCAATCACTCCAGAAGCGCCTCATCGCCGCCCAGTCATCCGAGCTGGCGAAGAATCTGCCGGAGTACCAGCGACACCAGAACGAGATCGTCGCCGCAATTGAAGCGGCGAAGAAGCAGAACTGAGGGTGAATGGCGGTCGCTGGTCGCTGG
>JBOHTE010000171.1:0-1742 GCA_050733555.1 Gemmatimonadaceae bacterium
CCTTTTGGCAGGTGGAATCCGATGTTGGGTCGGGCTGCTGCCGCTCTTCAAGGATTCCACTACGACTGGTTACGCCTGGGGTTGCCTGTCAGGCCGTCGCGTCCAGGGCAAACAGTGATTGCCACGGCGACGACCTCCGCCATGGCGAAGCACATAGGTTCGGATCCTTTCATGGAGCGCGGACTAGCTTTCGCACGAGCTCGTCCGAGGGTGTCCCGAGGTTCGTGGAACTTCGGTGACCTGACGTAGTCTACGCGATCCTCCTGTTTGTGTCAACTTCAGCCTCAACGTGACGGAGCAGGGCCGCGCGCAGCATTCCGAGCTCGCGGTGCCCCTTGATGCGGCGGAAGCTCCTGCGGGCCTCGTTCATGCCCGCCGCCGTCCAGCGCAGCGCCATCTCGCCATCGCGATACCGAGTCACGTTGTGCGCCACGCTGCGGCCGCGGCTGATCATCGATTCAATGGGGTTGGTGGATCGCAGCACACGAGTGAGCTGCGGCCCGAGCTGCAGGCGTTGCACGGTGAGCGTTTCCTGCAGCCCTTCGCGCACGCTCGCCGCGGCGCCGGGATGGATACCGTCCAGGTGGCGTGCCAGTGCCTGCAGCTCGCGCTCCGCGGTGGCCGCATCACTGAGCCCGTACGCCGCCCGCAGCTTGCGTCCGGTGAAGCCCTGCTGCTCGCGGGGCAGGTGCTCGGTGACGTTGCGGATCTTGTGCTCCTGACAGCGCTGCACCAGTGCTCGCTCGCCGAACACCTTGGTCACCGCCGCGCGCAGCGCCTTGCTGCCATCGATGACCACCAGCAGGCCGCGGCTGGCGTCCAGGCCGCGAGCCACCAGGTCTTCGAGCAGGCGGGTGACGACGGCGCCGTTCTCGGTGGCGCCCTGCACCAGGCCCGCGGGATGCTTGTGCCCGTCGCCGTCGATGGCCAGCGCGACCACGCAGAGATGGTCGGCCACGCGGACGCCGTCGAGCAACAGCACCACGATGTCGAGGTCGTCGAGGCGGCGGACCATGAGCTCCTCGAGCGCGGTCCGCGTCAGCTGCACGAAGCGCCGGCTCACGGCGCTCTTCGACGTGCCCGACGCCCGTGCCTCCGCCTGTGTGCCCACCGGTTCCAAGCCGGTCGCATAGTGGCGGGTCGACAAGCCGGCGAGCATGCGCTCCAGCGCCATCTGGCTCAGCTGGTCGCGCCCGGCGAAGGCGTCATACGCTGGCACCGCCAGTTCTTGTTTGCCGTCAGCACTGCGCACCCGAGGACGCTGCACCGCCACGCGGCGGCCGCCCAGGGCCACACTGCCCGCCTCGTTGCCGTGGCGCACCGCGGTGCGTGTCGGATTGTGCGTGCTCTTGGGCCCGGCGATGGCGATCACGCTCTCTTCGAACAGCGTGTGCATCACCTGCAGTCCGGTGCCCACCGCGAGCGCGAGCAGCCCTTCCTTGCACGCACCAGCGAGCTCGTGCAGCGCCACGCTGACGTGCTCCGGCATTGGCATGTCGGCGCGCTCCGTGTCCCCCTTCAGTGCGACGACGGCATCGTTCGAGTGGTACGTTCCCATGTGACGGTCCTCCGTGGGTCGGTGGTTTTGAAGTTCCCCGGAGTCTCGGCTATACCGAGGCGTCGCGGGGGGCCGTCACCTCAATTTCCACGGAGAACGGGACACCTTCCCGAGCGATCGTGGATGCCGTACCTAGTCCGAATTGCAGCGCCCAGGAAAACGGCCAGGATCACCGCCAGAATGA
>JBOHTE010000172.1:0-3216 GCA_050733555.1 Gemmatimonadaceae bacterium
AGCTCATCGCCCCCGCGAGCAATGGCACCGGCCTGCGCGTCGTCGCATTCGCGGGGAGCCTGCGGCGCGGTTCGTTCAACCGCGCGCTGCTGCATGCGGCGCGGGAGCTCGCCCCCGATTACATGAGCATCGAGCCGATCGAGATCGGCGCGCTGCCATTCTACAATGCGGACGTCGAAGCCGACGGCGATCCGCCCGAGGTGGCGGCCTTCAAGGAATCGCTGCTCGAGTGCGACGGGCTGATCATCGCGACGCCTGAGTACAACACGGGCGTTCCGGCGGTGCTCACCAACGCCATAGACTGGGGTTCGCGCCTGCCCGGAATTTCGGCTCTGGCCGGCAAGCCTGTGATGCTCATGGGTGCGTCGCCGGGCCAGGTTGGCACCGCTCGCGCGCAACTCCACCTCCGCGCGCTCCTTGGCCACGTGCAGGCGCGCACGATGCCGCCGCCCGATCTGCTGGTCGCCGCCGCCCATGAACGGTTCGACGCCGAGTTGCGGCTGACGCACGACACCACGCGCGCCCTGATGAAAACGCTGCTCGAGCGCTTCACCCGATGGATCCGCCGCGAGGAGGCAGCGCTGGAAGCCGATCGCGCGCTGGCGCCGGCTGTCGTGCACAGCGCGTAAGCGGGCAGAATTCCGGCGACGTTCGGCGCCGCGGCGGCCACCGGCCGTACGAGCTACGGCGTTTCCGCGAGAAACTCGTGCACGAACTTCACCGCCATGGAGCCTTCACCCACCGCGGATGCAACGCGCTTCACCGAGTCGAGCCGCACGTCACCCGCCGCGAACACGCCCGGCAGACTCGTCTCCAGGAGAAACGGCGTGCGTCTGCGCGTCCAGTGCGGCGATGCGCCGGCCGCGTGTCCGGTGCGGATGAACCCCTTCGCGTCCGAGTCGATCTCGGGGGGCAGCCAGTGGGTGCACGGCACCGCGCCAATGAAGGTGAACACCGCGGGTGTGTCTATCGTGCGTAATGCGCCGGTCTCGTTGTTCACCAGCTCCACGCGTTCGAGCCGCTCGCTGCCCTCCATGCGGTGGATCTCGGTGTGGCAGAGCACCTCGATGTCGTCCGCGTCCTCGATGCGATCGGCGAGGTAGCTCGACATGCTCTTCCGCAGGTCGTCGCCGCGGACGAGCATGAACACGTGCCGCGTGTGCTCCGAGAGGAACACCGCGGCCTGCCCCGCGGAATTTCCCGCGCCCACCACCACGACCACCGCGTCCACACAGCCGCTCAGCTCCGTGGGCGTGGCGGCATAGTACACGCCAAGTCCGTCGAACCGTTCGCGACCTGCCGCGGGCAGGCGGCGATAGTTCGCGCCGGTGGCGATGAGCACGCACCGCGCCGTGGCCGACTCGCCGCCGTCAATGCGCACCAGAAGATGGCCGCCGTTCCCCTCGAGTGCCGTGACGTCTGACGGCGTGGAGAACCGCGCGTCGAACTTCTGCGCCTGCAGCGTGGCGCGTCCCGTGAGCTCGGCGCCCGTGATGCCGGTGGGAAAGCCCAGGTAGTTTTCGATTTTCATGGACGCACCGGCCTGTCCACCGGGCGCCTGCGCGTCGAGCACCAGCGTGCGCAATCCTTCGGACGACCCGTACACCGCCGCCGCGAGCCCGGCGGGGCCGGCGCCGATGACCACCAGATCATACACGGCGTCGCCCAGAGGCCGCTTGAGTCCGACTGCCTCGGCCACCTCGCGCATGGACGGATTGCGCATGAGGAGACCGCCTTCGCACGCCACCGCCGGCAGGTCCTCTTCGCGCAGCCCGAAGTGCTGCAGCGTGTCGGCCACGGCGGGGTTGGT
This sequence comes from Gemmatimonadaceae bacterium, assembly GCA_050733555.1. GTDB lineage: Bacteria > Gemmatimonadota > Gemmatimonadetes > Gemmatimonadales > Gemmatimonadaceae > JADGGM01. Next base: position 1,811 of record JBOHTE010000172.1, read on the forward strand.
CTCGGTGTCCACCCAGCTCACCGGCACCTGGTTGCGGCTGAGGAATTCGCGCAGGTCGTACGCGTCCTTCGAGTGTGCGGAGCCGATGACCTGTACGCCTGTGAAGCCCGAGTCGAGCAGCTCCCTGCGCCGGGCCATGAAGGCTCGCAGGATCAGCTCGCCAATCGTCGGCCGCTCGGCGATGATGCGGCGGACGTCGGCCGGCGCGATCTCGAGCACGTCGGAGTCGCCCCGGGCCACGGCGCTCACGACAGCGTTGCGGCCGGTGAGGATGTCGATGTCGCCGGTGAATTCGCCCGGCCCATGCACCCGCACGGTGCGCGGCTCCTTGTCCGACCGGTCGATGATCTCCACCGTGCCCGAGAGCACGAGGAAGAACGCGCCGCTGCTCCGGCCCGCCTCGAACAGCGGCTCGCCATCGCGGAAGGTGCGACGCGTCGCGAAATGCGCGAGCGACGCGATCTCATCCGCGGTGAGCACGGGGAACGCGAGCGATCTGGAGGTCTGCGGATGGGTCATGGTAGTGTGCGCCGCCGCGGATGGCGCTCAGCGGCGCAGCGACTCGATGGTGAAGCGGCCCAGGAAATTGACGAAGCGACCGTCGTGGTCCTTCAGGATCCGCGCGGCGCTCTGGTTGTGCGCGTCGCTGGGCGCGAGCACCGCCACCACGAAGTGCCCCTCGCGCAGGGCCTGCTCGTAGCGCTCCTTGGTGTCCATTTCGTCGGTGGACAGGCCGAGTCGCTCGGCGAAGCGGATGGCCAGATGAGCGAGGCCGGTGCGGCCGGTGTTCACGTCGAGCGCGTCAGCGTCGGCCTGGCCGGAGCCGATGTTGATTTCGGATTCCAGAAATCCGCTCTCCAGCAGCGCGCACACCGCAGGCTCCAGTTGGGTGCGGGTGTCGATGATGCCTACGACGTGATTGACGGGATAGCGTGGGGCTTCGGCTGCGGGCTGTGTCGATCCGGCCGTCACATCATCATGCGAGGGTGAGTGGGACATGGCGCCTCCAGGTAAGGTGGCAGCCGGTTCCACGCGGCTCGTGGAGCGGCGGCTCATGCCGGTGTTGACGCAAGATAGCATCCGGCGCAGGGGCGGCAGGCGGGTCGCGGCGTTCCGTTCGCTGGTATCTGCCTTTCGAGGTGCGCCTGCGGGGGGGAAACGCCGAACGGCGCTTCATTCAGCGCGTCGTGCGTCTGCGGTCAACTTCACTCGTCGCCCGAACGCAAGCGGCATCATCCGAATGTGCGTGCCGCATTGGCGTGCGGCGCGAGCGCGCGTTCTATTTGACCGGCGGGCAAACCACCTGTCCGGGAGCGCACCGCGACTCATTCGCATGGAGGAAACCAGTGCGCCATTTGCGCTACAACGTGGCGGCGAGCCTGGACGGGTACATTGCCGATTCACAC
>JBOHTE010000173.1:0-2160 GCA_050733555.1 Gemmatimonadaceae bacterium
ATTCGGGTCAGGCTCGGGGATTGGGGTCAGACTCGAAGTGAAGATAGGGATTGAGGAACTGGAGTCGGACGCGAGGCGAGCTGAATTCACCGCGCCCTCGCCATGGTGAGCACGACCACGCGGTCCACCGTGTCGGCGGCGGGCGGCAGAGTGAGCGACACGCCGGCAGCACTCTGGTGGAACGCCACCGCGGAGTGCGTCGCGAGCATCGCTGCCCGCCGGACGGTTCCCGGGAGCGGCGGCAGTGCGAGCATGCGATCCGGCCAGTGCAGCACGTGCACGAATATCGAATCGCCGCGCTGCGTGGTGACGCCCCAGTCGCGCGGTGCAATCGGTCCGCCTCGCGTGCCGTAAATGGACGTGCCGTAGGTGCGCAGCCACTCGCCAATGGCGCGCAGCCGCTCCACGGCCTCCGGCTGGATGGTTCCGTCGGGACGAGGGCCAATGTTGAGCAGCAGGTTGGCATTGTTGCCGGCGGCGCGTACGAGATAGCCAATGAGCTCGGGCACGGACTTGAAGTGCTGATCCGCGATGTTGAATCCCCAGGCGTTGTTCATCGTGAGCGACGTCTCGAGCGGCAGCGTCCCGATGGTCTTCGTGTTGAACCCCGCGGTATTCGCGCCCGGCAGGTCCTGTTCGAACGTCTGCACGTCCTCGCCGGGGCGTGGAGCCTCGTGATGATTGGGGACGATGAGTGCAGCGGGCTGCAACCGGTGGATGAGCGCGTACGTTCGCGGGAGCTGCCAGTCGGCGTCCGGCTTGTCCCACATGCCGTCGGACCAGATGCCGCCGATCGGGCCATAGTGCGTGAGCAGCTCGGTCAACTGCTCGTCCATGAAGTTCAGGTAGTGCTGCCAGTTGCCGGAGTTCGGGCGGCCCGTGTTGTGCCCGGTGGTGCCGCGCGGCCAGTAGTCGGTGTTATGCCAGTCGAGTTGCGAATAATAGAAGAACAGCTTGATCCCCTGCCGGTGACATTCATCGGCCAGCTCCCTCATGGGATCACGATGGAATGGCGTCCAGTCCACGATGTTGTACGTCGTGGCCGACGTCGCGAACATCGAGAAACCATCGTGATGTCGGGACGTGATCGTGATGTATTTCACGCCGGCCGCCTTGGCGAGCGACACCCATTGGTGCGCGTCGAACTTCACCGGGTTGAACGTCGACGCCAGCCATTCGTACCGCGAAACCGGAATCTCACGGTTCTGCATCACCCACTCGCCCTGTCCGAGCAGACTGTAGACACCCCAGTGGATGAACATTCCGAACTTCGCGTCCTGGTACCACTGGCGCGCCTGCTGGCGAACGACGGGGACGCTGTCAGGCACCTGCGCAGGCATGGCGCCAGGCGCGAGGGCGAAGACGGCCGCCGCGATGACGACCTTCACGCTACGGAAGGGGACAGAAGGGGCTGCCCCATGGGCTGCCCCTGTGTTGCGCCGGTCTGCAGTCAGGTTCATGGGCAATGAAATGATGAATCGAGGGCCTGACTGTCCAGGCCCGCCATCAGTCGCATCAGGCCATCCTGCGTGGCCTGCTGCCGCCCCACTTCACCAACGAGCCGCCCCTCGCGCAACACGAGAATCCGGCTCGACAGACTCAACACTTCCGGCAGTTCGCTCGAGATGAGCAGGATCGCATTCCCCTGCGTCGCCAGCCGGTCGATGAGCGCGTGAATCTCCGCTTTCGCGCCGACATCCACGCCACGCGTTGGCTCATCGAGAATGAGAATGCGCGATGCCGCCGCGAGCCAGCGCGCCACGACGACCTTCTGCTGATTCCCGCCCGAGAGTCCCGCGACCACCGCATCCACGCTCGGCGCGCGCACGCGCAGCCGGTCGAAGTACTCCACGCCCAGGCGCCGCTCGCGCGCACGCTGTACCCAGCCGAATCGCGACAGCCGTGGAAGTATGGGAAGCGATGTATTGTGCAGCGCGCTCGCCGGGAGTACGAGCCCCTCACGCTTGCGGTCCTCGGGTACCAGGCCAATCCCCAGCCGGATCGCCTGGGCCGGCGACGCGATCCGCACCTCGCGCCCGCGCACCGCGATGCGCCCACGCGCAGGTGGCTCCAGTCCGAAGATGGCGCGAGCCAGCTCCGAACGTCCCGCGCCCACGAGACCGGCGAGTCCCACCACCTCGCCCGCGCGCAGCGTGAACG
>JBOHTE010000174.1:0-19503 GCA_050733555.1 Gemmatimonadaceae bacterium
CGCCAGGTGCGGGCGCCGCGTCGCTCGATGCGCCAGGTGCGGGCGCCGCGTCGCTCGATGCGCCGCTTGGGGACGACGCGCGGGTCGACGGACTCGTTCATGGCGCCGAGCTCGCCGCGTCTCAGGACGATGAAGAAACGGGGCTGACCAGTCATCTCGATCTCGGCTTCATCACCGGATTCGAGACCACTGGCAGCGACGACACGCTGGAGTTGGCTGCCGCCGGGGCGGACATCGAACCGCTGGCGGACGTCGAGCCGACGAGCCTCGGCGCGCTCGGCGGCGACGCGGACGACCTGGAATTCGAACTGCAGGAGGATCCCGGCACCGCGCTGATGGCGGAGTCACAACCCGCTGCGCCGGCGGACTCCGACATCATTGAACTCCTGCCCCCACCGGTCGAGTCTCCTGACGAGTCCGCGGTGGCGATGCCCCGGGCGGAACACACCTACGAAATCGAGGCACTGGCGGACCCGACTGACGATGCAACGCCAGCCGCTCCGGAGCCACAGCTCGACCACGAATCGCCGCCCGAAATTCTGGCAGAACTGGAGGAGCAGCAGCGGGAGCAGGAGAGTGACATCCCACCGCCGGATGCGCCTCCCGTGCCGATGGTCGAGCGACTCCGATCCGAGATCGAGCGGGTGCCCGACAATTGGGATCTGCACCGACTCTTTGGCGAGGCACTGCTCGAGCACGGCGATCGTGAGGGCGGTCTCGCGCAGTTCGAAGTCGCGCTCCTCGGCTATGAACGGGACGGGGATTTGCGAGCCGCAAGCGGCATTGCCGAAGAACTCGTGCGGGTCCAGCCCAACTCGGTGCGCTTCCATCAGAAACGCGTTGAGTACGCCGTGCGCGCCAACGAACGCCCGCGACTGGTGGCTGCCTACCTCGCGCTGGCGGATTGTCTGTTGCGCGATGGCGAGGTGAACAAGTCGCGCGCCGTGTATCATCGCGTCCTGGAGCTGGCGCCGGATGACGCTCGCGCCCGGTCGGCGCTGCGCTCGGTGGGAACGGGTGACACGCCGGTGCCCGGCGCGCCGCGCATGAGTGCACCCACCGGCGTGCCCCGGCGAGACTCGTCGGCTACGCCCGCGCCGGTGGCCCCGCGTGCCGCAGCCAACACGCCGCCGTCCGGGGCGCCAGCCGATGGCTACGTGAATCTGTCAGACTGGCTGCGCGAGGATGAGCCGGAGCGCAATACGCGCATGGTCGCGGACGTGAACGAGCCGCGCGATCAGGAGCAGGCGGACTTCGCGGAAATGCTCGAGATGTTCAAGCGCGGCGTCGCCCGCAACGTGGACGAATCGGATTTCGAGAGTCACTACGACCTGGGCGTCGCGTACAAGGAAATGGGGCTGCTCGACGAGGCGATCGCCGAGTTTCAGAAGGCGCTGCGTGGGAATGACCAGCGGGTGCGGACGTACGAGGCGCTGGGACAGTGCTTCACGGAAAAGGGGCAGTATCAGATAGCGCTGACGCTGCTCGCACGTGCGCTGAATGACCGCACTGCCTCGGATGACACGCTCGTTGGTGTGTTGTATCTGCTGGGCATCGCGTCCGAGGCACTCGGCCGGTGGCCCGACGCGCAGCGATTCTACGAGCGCGTGTTCGCCGTGGATATCCAGTTCCGTGATGTGGCGGATCGGCTCGCCGCCGTCGAGCGGCACGCGCGATGAGCGCCATGCTGCATGCCCGCTCGCCGCTGACGCCGTCGCTTGGCGACATCCAGTCGCCCGTGGCCGAGGAGCTGACTCGTGTCGCCGCAGAGCTGCGCCGCGTCGTGGTCGCGGATCTCCCGCTCATCGACGAGGTGAACAGCCACCTGCTGCTCATGAAGGGCAAGATGTTCCGGCCCACGCTTGCCCTGCTCTCGAGCGCGGTGAGCGGTCGATCGGAACCCCGTGTCACGACGCTCGCCGCGGTGGTGGAACTCGTGCATCTCGCGACATTGGTGCACGACGATTCGGTGGACCACTCCACGTTGCGGCGTGGCATGCCCACCATCAACTCGTTGTTCACGCACCAGATCTCGGTCATCATGGGAGATTTTCTCTACTCCCGCGCCATGGTCGAGCTGGTGCGAACGGGTGACATCGAGGTCCTGCGCATCCTGGCGGACGCCACGAATGCCATGACCGTCGGCGAGATGCGCCAGCTCACCGCACTCGATGCGCTGCGCTTTTCGGAGCATGACTACGAAGCGCTGATTCACGCCAAGACCGCGTCGCTGGTCTCCGCGGCGTGCGAGATCGGCGCGCACGCCGGAGCACCGGAGTATCGCGAGCAGTTGGCGCGTTTCGGTGAACAGCTCGGCATGGCGTTCCAGGTTGCGGATGACCTGCTCGATTACACGGCGGACACCGCCGACACCGGCAAGCCAACTGGACTCGACTTGCGCGAACACAAGGTGACGCTGCCGCTGATTGCCGCGCTGCGAACGATGGGATCCGCCGCGCGCCGTGAAGTGGACGCCCTGTTCGACAATTCCGAGCCGGCTGATGCGGAGATCGAGACGGTGGTCGGCATCGTCGCTGAAGAAGGCGGACTGGAGTATGCGCGCCGCAGGGAAGAGGAGTACGCCGCCGCCGCCGAGGCGGAACTGGCCGGCATTCCCGAGTCTCCCGTGCTCGGAGCGCTGCTGGATGCCATTGCGTACGTCATGGGGCGGAGACAGTGATGGCGAAAGGTTCGTCCAAGCACCGGCCGGGATTCCATGCGCTCGTGCTCACCATCGGGTTCATCGTGGGTGGCGTGATGGCGGAGGCCAGCCGTCGCTTTCTCCCGGCAGGTGCCGTCAAGGAGTTCCTCACCTCAGGCGTGACACCGACGTTCGGCCCGCTATCCATTGATCTGGTAATCGTTAAATTTGCACTGGGGCCGGTTGCACTCGATGTGTCAATTGTGAGCCTGCTTGGTGTGCTCGTGGCGTACCTCATCGCAAGATCGCTGTTCTAGCGGTCTTGCACATTCAGGAGGCGGCTGTATGGGATTCGGCAATCTGGGATTCGGTGAGATTCTCATCATTCTCATCGTTGTCCTGCTCCTCTTCGGCGCCAAGCGCATTCCGGAGATTGCCGGTTCGTTTGGCAAGGGAATTCGCGAGTTCAAGAAGAGCGTGAACGAAGTGCAGAACTCCGTTCAAGCGGACATCGCCCCTCCGCGCGACGATCGCGATCGCCTGCGCCAGGCAGATGCGCCGCCGGAGACGAGCGAGCCGGGCAAGGAGCCCAAGCGGCTCATTCAATAGCGACGGTCCGGGCCCGCTGATCGCCGCGCGGCTCGGATGTCAGAAAGGGGGAGTGGCTGCCGCGCCACTCCCCCTTCCGTTCCGTTCAGCCTGCGCGAGGCGCGTCTATGCTCCTGCTCGACTCGCCCGCTCGATATCCTTGCGGTTATCCACGACGTCCGCGTTCTGTCGCAGACTCGCGAGAAACTCCTGCACACGCTGGCGGCGCAACGCCTGCGTCACCTGATCGCGCTGTGTCTTCTTCTGCGCCTGCCAGGCCTGCTTGTCGGCCTGCACGCGATGGTTCACCTGCAGCACGAAGACCCCATCCTCGCTCTTCACGGGTTCGCTGACCGAACCTACCGGCAGGCCAAACGCCGAGCCCACGGCTTCGGTGGCCTCGCCCAGTCCTGCTACTGGAGTCGCCCGGGTGAACATCCCCGTCGTCTGCACCGTGACACCGGCGTCGCGAGCGGCCTCCGCCAACGTCTTGCCGCCGGCTACAGCGGCGGACAGTTGCCGCGCCTTCGGGATCAGCATGTCCAGCTTCGTGTCCTGGATGAGCTGCTGGCGAATCTGGTCGTGCATCAGTGCGACCGTGGGCTTGCCGCCAGGCCGAATGGAGTCCAGACGGGCCAGGTAGTACGCGCCCGGCGAGTCGAGAAGATCGCTGGTCTCGCCAACCTTTGCGGTAAACGCCCACGCGCTTACGCTCGGCACGTTCCGTCCATTCCAGACCAGCGGTTGTCCTTCCGTCACGTTGACCTTGCTCTCCGTGAGACCCACGGCCTTCGCGACGTCGTCGAAGAGTGCAGGCTTGTCCGTCAGGTCCGCCGCCTTGGCCAGCGAGTCGGCGCGCGCGTCACTCACCGCCGCCGATGAATCGCCCTGCTGGATCCGGAGCAGGATGTGGCTCACCGAGATGCTGTCATCCTTGCGGTCGTCGACCCTGATCAGGTGATAGCCGAATCGCGTGAGCACGGGCTGCGAGACCTCGCCTGTCTTGAGCGCGAACGCTGCCTGATCGAACTCCTGGACGAACTGGCCCTTCGTGATCCAGCCCAGCGAGCCCCCGTGCACCGCGGACGCGCTGTCGGCTGACTCCCGCCTGGCCTCATCGGCGAACTTGGCTCCGCCCTCGATGTCACCGCGCAGCGCTTGAGCATGAGCGAGTACGCGCGCCGTATCGGCGGCCGTCACCGTGCGCGGAATGTTCACCAGCGACACGACCGCGCGGCCCGGCTGTGTGTCGAAGCTCTTCTCATGCGTGACGAAGTACTGATTGATCTCGGCATCCGTGACGTGCACCGCGGAATCGGGAATGGCGCCAGGATCGAAGCGCACGAATGACACCTGCGCCGAGTCATGCGTATCCTGCCAGATGCGCCAGAGCCGCGCGTCCGTCACGTAGACCTGCGTGGCGACCTGCTCGAACAGCTTCTCGCGCGGAATTTCCTCGCGATAGTACTGCTCGAGTTGTACGAGGACCCCCTGTTCCTTGGCGATGGGGCTGGACAGGAACCGGCGGTACTTGTCCATGTCGAACTGTCCGTTCGTCTGGAAATCCGGATTGCTCATGAATTGCGGTGGCGGCTGCTGCTGCGCCGCCTGCTGGATTTCCTCGTCCGTGACCGAAATGCCGCGCTTCTGATATTCCTGCTGCAGCAGCACGTTGTTGACCATGTCCTCGAACGTCGCGTCCTCAATGCGCTTGTCATCATCGAGGGTCAGCGGCGCGGGGCTCTGCGCCTGCGCCTGCTGAATCTGCTGCTCGCGGGCACGAATCCAGGTGTCGTACGTGATCGTCGTGCCATTCACCTTGGCCACGGCGGTGCCCCGGGTGACGCTGCCGCCGGTCCCGCCGCCGCCGAGAAGTCCCGATACTTCGCCAACGCCCCAGACTCCGACGAAGCCCACGATGACGAACAGCCAGATCCATTTGGCGAAGCTGCGCATCCTCTGCAGCATTATGCAACACTCCTGAAAATTCGGGGGGAAGGCGGGTCGCGAACCCGTGGGCCAGCAGAAAAACGCCAAGCAGTGGAATCTAGAAGTTCACTGCGCGTAAAAGCAAGGCAACGTGTCACTTCCGATTGACTTGAGTCGTCTTGCCATAGTATGTTGCGCACTCTTCCTCCCGCCGTTCGTGGCGGCCAGCCTGAGGGCCTTGCATTGGCCAACTCCGACCTGATCAACGAGCTCCTTGCGCAGTTCAATGCGAACCCGCGTCGTGTATTCGCCCGCCTTGCCAACGAATACCGCAAGGCCGGCGATCCCCAATCCGCGATTGATCTCTGCCGCACGCATGTTCCGCTGCAGCCGAGTTACATCAGCGGGCACATCGTCTTTGGTCAGGCGCTGTTCGAACGGGGGGAACTCGATGAGGCGCGCACCGCATTCGAGACCGCCATCAGCCTTGATCCGGAGAACCTCATCGCCATCCGGCAACTCGGCGACATCGCTCGGGTAACGGGCGACAGCCGCAGTGCCCGCATGTGGTACGAGCGACTGTTGGAAATGGACCCGCAGAACGAGGAGATCGAGCAGTACCTGAGCGATCTTCCGGCGGCCAGTCCGGAACAGCCTGTAGAGGCACAAACGGCGACGGCAACAGAAGCCGACGACAGTGCCACGGAGCAGGCGCCCGCGCCGGAAGCGGAGCCGGCGACGGAGCCAGCGCCGCAGGTATCTCCGGAAAAGGAGCCGGTCGTCGCTGAGGCAGCCATGCCGGAGCCGTCCTGGCCCGAACCCGTCGCCAGTGAGTCGCAGCACGAGGCGGTCACAGTGGAACGTGCGGTGGATCCGGGGCTGCTGAGCATTCCGGCGCTGTCCGAACCGGCGGACGCCGGCATCGAGCGGCAACACGACCCATTCGACTGGAGCATGCTCGCGCCAACGACGGAGCCGGCGACCAGCGACGCCGAGTCGCTCATTGACGTTTCGGACTTGGGCCCGGATCAGCCGGACACCGCAGAGTCGGCCGAGCCGCACGCGCTTTCGCCTGAGGCAGCAGCGTCCGATTTTCAGAGCTTCGACATGAACGCGGTGATGTTTCCCGAGATCGAATTGTCGGACTCTCCCGGCGACCAGCCGCTCCCGGAATCCGCCGCAGAGCTGTTGGGCGGCGACATCGATCTGCCGCGTACGACCGAGCCCGAATCCGGGCGTCCCGAGAGGGAGGAATGGCTAGCGAATTCGGAGGCGCCATCGCCTGCGACGGGGAATGCCGCAGCGGAAGCGGCGCCCGAAGCGGCGCCCGAAGCGGGTCCCGAAGCGGGTTCCGAAGTCGCGCCCGAAGCAACGCCCGAAGCGGTGCCGGAAACCGCGCCCGCAACGACGGACGAAGCGACAGCTGACGCGGTGCCGGAAGCGGCGCCCGCTGCGACGCACGAAGCGACCGCTGAGTCCGCGACGGAGGAGGAGCCTGCAACGCAACAGGCCGATGCAGAGGCGGCGGTGGAACCGGTCGGTGCGACGGCGTTCGTCACCGAAACACTGGCCGAGCTCTATCTGCGTCAGGGACACCTGACCGACGCGCTGGCGATCTACCACCAGGTCGCTGCGCGCCGACCCGAGGACACGGCACTCCAGGAGCGCATCGCCCGGCTCGAATCGGCGCAGGCCTCTCGCGCGGCCACGCAGCGCGCCGGGCGTACGGTGCGCGAATTGTTCGCGACGGTCATGACACGACGTGCCCCGCCGCATGACAGATCGGGCGGTCAGCTGGTGGCGGCGACGGCGCATGCCGCGGAGCGTGCTTCCGGTACCGCGTCCGCAGCTTCTCCGGTTGGCGCGGACGGTCTCTTTGCGGTCAACGTCGTTCCGACGGAGGATGACGCGCGCGCCGGTGTGCTCGCCGCCGCCTATCTGGCGGATGCCACGCGCGAGGCTTCGCCGGGTACGTCACCCGATGCCGAGTCGTTTTCCCTGGAGCATGTATTTCGCGACGAGCCGGGCGCCGCGACTCTGCCGTCCGCGTCCATGTCCGACGTGTCCTTCGACGAATTCTTTGCACGGAAGCCCGAGGAGACGCCGTTGGAGCCGCGCGGCAGCGCCACACCGCCGTCGGAGACGAAGCCGGGAGATGATGATCTCGAGTTGTTCCAGGCGTGGCTCGAGGGGCTGAAGAAGTAGTGCGCATCGCCGTGCTGAACGGGCCCAACCTCAATCTGCTTGGTACCCGTGAGCCGGCGGTGTACGGACACGATACGCTCGATGACATCGAGCGGCGCCTGCGAGGCGTCGCCACCGAACTGGGCGTTGACGTGGAATTTGCCCAGCGCAACGGCGAAGGCGAGCTCGTGGACTGTGTGCAGGGACTACGCGGTCACGCGCAGGGTGCCGTCATCAACGCGGGCGCGTACAGCCATTCGAGTCTCGCGCTCCGTGATGCGTTCGCAGCGGTGTCCGTCCCGTACATGGAAGTTCACGTGTCGAACATCTTTGCGAGGGAGCCGGAGCGCAGACACTCCATGCTGGCCGGCGGCGCCGTCGGCATTATCTGCGGTCTGGGGTCGGCGGGTTACGAGTTCGCGCTGCGCGGACTCGTCACGCACCTCACCGCACGTGCCTGATCCGCGCGCCGGGCGCGTGGCGGCGCTGCGCGAGGCCGTGCAGCACGCCCATCTCGATGGGGTGTTGGTCACCAGTCTGCCGAACATTCGCTATCTCACCGGGTTCGGTGGGTCGAGCGCGCTGCTGATGGTCACCGCCCGCGACGTGCTGCTCATCACCGACTTTCGCTATGCCACGCAGGTGCGCGACGAGGTCGGGGATTTTGCGCGCATCATCATCGATGCCCAGAGTATCTGGGGCGCGCTGTTCCGCGCGCAACCGGATCTGGCCGGAGTGGAGATCGCCGGGTTCGAGTCGGCGCATCTGCTGCACCGCGACGCCGAACGCATCCTGAGCAGCGGGAACCGCTGGCAGTGGCGTGCGACGACGGACCTCGTGGAGGGGCTGCGTGAGCAGAAGGATGCCGATGAGGTGGCCGCCATCGCGGCCGCGGTCGAGATCGCGGAGCGCGCGCTGGGCCGCACCCTGGACACGGTGCGCGCCGGCATGACGGAATTGCAGGTGGCCGGGTTGCTCGAACGCGAACTCAGACATGCCGGCAGCCGCGGGTTTCCCTTCGAGACAATCGTGGCGTCGGGCCCACGTGCGGCGCTACCGCACGCGCGCCCGGACGATCGTGAGGTGCAACGCGGCGATTTTCTGCTGCTTGATTTCGGCGCGATCGTCGACGGCTACTGCTCCGACATCACGCGCACCGTGGTGGTGGGGCGTGCGTCGGATGAGCAGCGCGCGATTCATGCGATCGTGCGCGGCGCGAACGAGGCAGCCCGTTCCGGCGTACGGGCCGGCATGCGCGGGCAGGATGCTGACGCGATAGCCCGGCGCTACATTGAGGAGCGCGGCCAGGGAGAGGCGTTCGGTCATGGTCTGGGCCACGGCATCGGCCTCGAGGTGCATGAAGCGCCGCGCCTGGCCAGGACTGCCGACGGTGTGCTGCCCACCGGCTCGGTGGTGACGATCGAGCCGGGTATCTACCGGGAGGGGTGGGGCGGTGTGCGGGTGGAGGACGACGTGGTACTCGAAGCTGGCGGCCCGCGCCAGTTGACGACGTTTTCCCATGAGCTGCTCGAGATTGGCTGACCCGAAACGGGACGGGCTACCCGCACACGACCATGATTGATCTTCGCTACGTCAAGAAACTCGTGGAGCTGCTCGATGAGTCCACGGTGGATTCCATCGAGATCTCGTCCGACAAGGGGATGAAGATCCGCATCTCCAAGACGCCGCAGCAGCGTGGGCCGCTCCAGGTCGCGTCGCCGGTCGCCATGCCGAGCGTCATGCCGGCCGCGCTGGATGCCGCCCGACTGACGCCCGCCGCCGGCGTGCCGGCGGTGGCGGAGACGGCTCCGGTCGCGCCGGTGGAACCGCCGCGAGCGAAGCTGCTCGAAGTGAAGTCACCCATGGTAGGCACCTTCTACCGCTCGCCCGAGCCGGGATCGCCGCCGTACGTGGCGGAGGGCGCGCGCATCGAGAAGGGGCAGGTGCTCTGCGTCATCGAAGCCATGAAGATCATGAACGAGATCGAGTCCGAGTACGCGGGGGTCGTGCGCGAGATCACGGTGAGTGATGCGCACCCCGTGGAGTACGCACAGGTCCTCTTCCGGATTGACCCCAATGGCTAATCTCACGCCGGCTACTTCCGCTCCGGACCTCGCGCCTTCGCCGGCGGCGGCGTCCTTCAACTTCAAGGCCGTGCTGCAGCGACTCATTCAGGATGGCGCCTCCGATCTGCATTTGAAGGTCGGTCGTCCGCCGGTGCTGCGCGTGCACGGTGACCTGTTGACGCTCGAGATGCCGCCGCTTCGCCCGGAAGACCTCAAGGCGCTCGCGGAGCAGATCATGACGCCGAAGCAGGTGAAGGAGTTCTCCGAGCACAAGGAATCGGACTTCGCCATTGGCGTGCCCGGCATCGGCCGGTTTCGCGTGAACGTGTACCAGCAGCGCGGCACCATTGCCTACGCCATGCGGTCCGTGCCGTACCAGGTTCGCACCATTGAAGAGCTCAACCTGCCGCCCGTCCTGGGAGAGATTGCGCTGCGGCCTCGGGGGCTCGTCCTCGTCACCGGTGTGACCGGATCGGGCAAGTCCACGGCGCTCGCGTCCATGCTGCAGTTCATCAACGAGCATCGCCACGCGAACGTCATCACGATCGAGGACCCCATCGAGTTCCTGCATCGCGACATCCACTCGAGCATCAACCAGCGTGAAGTCGGAGCGGACACGGGCAGCTTCGGACAGGCGCTGCGCCGCGTCCTGCGCCAGGACCCCGATGTGATCCTGATCGGCGAGATTCGCGATCTGGAAACCCTCGAGGTGGCGCTGAAGGCGGCCGACACGGGGCATCTCGTGTTCTCCACGCTGCACACCACGGACGCCACGCAGACCATCAACCGCGTCATCTCGTTCTATGCACCGCATCAGCAGAACGAGGTCCGCTTCATGCTGTCCAGCGCGCTGGCGGCGGTGGCGTCACTGCGCCTCGTGCCGCGCTCGGACAAGCCGGGCCGTGTGCCCGCCTGCGAGATCCTGATCAACACCGCCGCCGTCCGCGATCAGATCCGGGACATGTCGAAGTCACTCAACATTCCCGACCTCATCAAGCAGGGCACGGTCCAGTACGGCATGCAGAGCTTCGATCAGTCGCTCATGCAGTGGTATTCGCGTGGCGTGGTGTCCTATGAGAACGCCATGTTCTACGCGACGAATCCGAGCGAGTTCGCTCTGCGCGCGCAGGGCGTTCAGGGATCGAGCGACAATTCATGGGCGGGATTCGAAAAGGACGCCGCCCGCTGACGCCGCGCCCGAACCCTCGCCTCCTTCCGGACGGTTACGAGCCCGCATGTTCAAGAAGGTCCTGATCGCCAACCGGGGCGAGATCGCGCTGCGCGTGATCCGCGCCTGCCATGAGCTGGGCATCCAGGCCGTCGCCGTGTACTCGGAGGCGGACCGGGAGTCGCTGCACGTCCGCTTCGCGGACGATGACGTGTGCATCGGGCCGGCACCGGCGCGCGACTCCTATCTGAAGATTCCGCGCCTCATCGCGGCGGCCGAGATCGCCGGCGCCGACGCCATCCATCCCGGTTACGGATTTCTCGCGGAGAACGCGGAATTCGCCGAGACCTGCGCGGCGTCGAACATCACCTTCATTGGTCCGACGGCCGCGCAAATCCGCGTGATGGGTGACAAGGCGGCAGCGCGCCGGGCGATGAGCGAGGTGGGCGTCCCCATCATCCCGGGCACGCCGGGTCCGGTGGAGGACGTCGAGGAGGCGCTCGGTTTCGCGCGCGAGATCGGATTCCCCGTCATCATTAAGGCCGCCGCCGGCGGCGGCGGGAAGGGGATGCGTGTCGCGAACGATGCCGATGATTTCGGGCGTGCCTTCCAGCTCGCGCGCTCGGAAGCGCTCTCCGCGTTCGGTTCGGGGGATGTGTACGTGGAGAAATACCTCGCGCGTCCGCGCCACGTGGAATTCCAGATCATGGGCGATCGCCACGGCCACATTATCCATCTCGGTGAACGCGACTGCTCGGTGCAGCGGCGCCACCAGAAGCTCATCGAGGAGGCGCCCAGTCCCGCCATCACGCCCGAGCTGCGCCGGCGCATGGGCGACGACGCGGTGCGCGGCGCCCGGGCGATCGACTACGTGGGCGCAGGCACCATCGAGATGCTGCTGGATGACGATGGTTCGTATTACTTCATGGAGATGAACACGCGCATCCAGGTGGAGCACCCGGTCACGGAAATGCTGACGGGCCTGGACCTCGTGAAGGAGCAGATCTGCGTGGCCGCGGGCGCGCCGCTATCGGTGACGGAGCTGCCGCCGCTGCGCGGTCACGTGATCGAATGCCGCGTGAACGCCGAGGATCCCGCGCGCAACTTCCAGCCCTCGCCGGGACGCATTGACGTCTATCATCCGCCCGGGGGCCCGGGCGTCCGCCTCGATTCGCACGTGTACGCGGGCTACACGGTGCCGCCGTACTACGATTCGCTGATCGCGAAACTCATCGTGCAGGGCCGGACGCGCGAGGAGGCGATCCGGCGCATGCAGATCGCGCTGGAGAGCTTCATCGTGGAGGGCGTGACCACCACGATTCCGTTTCTCGCGCGGGTCATGCAGAACCCCCGCTTTCAGGCCGGGCAGGTGGACACGAAGTTCATCGAGCGCGAAGCGGACGCGTTGCGAGAGGCCTAGATGCGCATTGATGCGGTCTTCGCGCCGCCGGCGGTCGCACCGGCGCTCCTCACCGGCCGCCTCGTGCCGGTGATTGACGTGCTGCGCGCGTCGAGCACGATTGCGGCGGCCCTTGCCAATGGAGCGCGGAATGTGGTGCCGCTCGACAGTGCCGATGAGGTCGTGACACGCGCGCGCCAGTTCGAACGCGGGGATGTACGACTTGCGGGCGAACGTCGCATGCTTCCCATTCCCGGCTTCGACATGGGCAATTCGCCGCGCGAGATGACGCGCGAGATGATCGAGGGGCGCACGGTGCTGTTCACGACGACGAACGGGACCGCGGCGCTGCTGGCGGTGCAGGGCGCGCGCGATGTGATCGTGGCGTCGTACGTGAACTTCGCGGCGGTGCTGGCGCTGCTGCACACCGCGGCGCGTGGCGGTGTGGCCATCACCTTCGTGTGTGCGGGACGCGACCGGCAGGTATCGCTCGAGGATGCCGCATGCGCCGGACGCTTCGTGGCGGCCGTCGTGGAGCACGTGCCGGGCGTCGAATTGGGTGACGGCGCGGTGGTGTGTGCGGCACTGCATGCCCGGTATGGAGACCGCCTCGCGGATCTGTTCGCGGACTCGGAACATGGGCGCGCCCTGCGCGATGCCGGCTTTGCGGAAGATCTGACTGTCTGCGCCACCATGGATGCCTTCCCCGCCATTCCCGTCTATCAGGACCGGCAGCTCACGGTGTTGGGCCCGGACCGGGATCGCTAGCGATCGTGAGCGGGTCGCAGTTGCGCCGGGAGCTTGCCGGTGTCGTCCTGATGCTGCTGGCGGTGTTCATCGCAGCCGCCCTGGCGTTTGGCGCGGGTCAACCCGCCGCATCGTGCAGCGCGGCACACAGCGTCATGGGTCCGGCGGGCGCGTGCCTGCGCAGTCTGCTCGTGACGCTGCTTGGCCTGCCCGCGGCGATGCTCATGCCGCTGCTGCCGGCCGTGCACGCCTTGCGCCTGCTGGGACGCTTGCGCTCCGACACCGACCGGTCCTGGCTGTTCTTCCTTCTGGGGCTGGTCGTGCTCATTCCCGTGGCGCTCGGCCTCGTTTTGGGAGTGGGGCGCGAGCTGCACCCGATGTCCGGCATGTGGGGCGGCTTCGTGTCGTACTATCTGCGCGAATGGCTCGGGCCGCTGGGCGCCTGGATTCTCATTGCGCTGGCACTGAGCGCCCTGATGGTGGCCACGCTGGCATGGAATCCGGTCCGCATGCTCGTAGGGGCGCGCGCGCCAGCGTCCGGGGTCGCGGCGCTCAGCGCGGATCGTGCCGCACCATCGCGTCGCCGGCGAAAAGGCGCGCTGACAGCCGAGGCGGACGCTGCCTCGATTCTCGAGCCGACGCCGGAGGAAATGCCGGGCATTGATCCCTCGCTTGTGTCGGATGCCTCCGGTGACCCGGCCCCGAACGACGCGGAGCGCGGCGAGCGCCGGCGCAAGCGCCCGAGGGTGGACGTCGGCGCCGCGCACGACGAGAAAATCGCGGCCGAACTGGATTCGACCGCACACACCGACCCGGCCGACGACGAACTCCCCGCGCCGGACCTGTTGACCGAGGCCCCGCCGCACAACGCCGACGCCGGTCGCCGCGAGCTGGACGCGATGGGGGTGAAGCTCAAGGAGGCGCTGGGCACCTTTCGCGTCGAAGCGGAAATCGTGGGGCGCACGACCGGGCCCGTGGTCACCCAGTTCGAGGTCGAGCCGGCACCCGGCGTGAAGGTGCGGCAGATCGCATCGCTGGCGGATGACCTCGCGCTGGCCATGCGCGCGGCCAGCATTCGGATCGTGGCGCCAATTCCGGGTCGCGGCGCGGTGGGCGTGGAGGTTCCCAATCCGACATCCGAGATCGTCGCCTTTCGCGAACTGGTGGAATCGCGCGAGTATCTCACGGCTCGCGCCGCGCTGCCCATCGTTCTCGGCAAGGACCTCGAAGGGAAGCCCGTAGTCGCCGATCTGGCGAAGATGCCGCACCTGCTCATTGCCGGTGCGACCGGATCGGGGAAATCGGTGTGCGTCAACACCATCATCACGAGTCTGGTCTACCGGCATACGCCGCGCACCCTGCGCTTCCTCATGATCGACCCGAAGATGGTCGAGCTGTCGGTGTACAACGTGCTGCCGCATCTGCGGCACAAGGTGATCACGGATCATCGCGATGCCGCCGCCGTGCTCAAGTGGGCCGTACTGGAAATGCAGGAGCGCTACGAGCTGCTGGCAGCCAACGGCTGTCGCAACATTCAGGACTTCAATCGTCGCGCGCAGACCGGGGCGCCGCTGCAATGGCCCAGGCATCCCGAGGTGGCGTTCGAGGAGCGGACGTACACCGCAGGTGTGCTGCCCTACATCGTCGTCGTGATCGACGAGCTGGCGGATCTCATGATGACTGTGCAGGGCGAAGTGGAGACGCCGCTCGCGATGCTCGCCCAGAAGGCGCGCGCGATCGGCGTGCACCTGATCCTCGCGACGCAGCGACCCAGCGTGAATGTCATCACGGGACTCATCAAGGCCAACTTCCCGAGCCGG
This sequence comes from Gemmatimonadaceae bacterium, assembly GCA_050733555.1. GTDB lineage: Bacteria > Gemmatimonadota > Gemmatimonadetes > Gemmatimonadales > Gemmatimonadaceae > JADGGM01. The sequence goes on from JBOHTE010000174.1 coordinate 14,543, forward strand.
ATCGCGTTTCGTGTGGCGTCGCAGGTGGACAGCCGCACGATCATTGACGGCGTGGGCGCGGAAGCGCTGCTCGGCAACGGCGACATGCTCTTCATTCCGCCGGGCAAGTCGGAGCCGGCCCGCATGCAGGGCGCCTACATCAGTAGTGAGGACACCGAGCATCTCATGAAGTGGTACGACGACCGCCGTACCGTGCGTCGTGCCGCATTCGAGGCACAGGGACTCGTGCCCGAGGAGCCCACGCCGCCGGAGCCGGACATCCTGGAGACCATGCGCGCGCGCGAAGCGATGGAGACCTCGGGTGGAAGCGCGGAGGGCGACGAACCCGGCGAGCGCGACAAACTCTTTCGCGAGGCGGCAGAGGTTGTCATTCAGCATCAGCTGGGTTCGACGTCGCTGCTGCAGCGCCGGCTAAAGATTGGATACGGACGCGCGGCGCGTATCATTGATCAGCTGCACGACGCGGGAGTTCTGGGTCCGCCTGATGGATCCAAGGCGCGCGACGTGCTTGCCGGCCTCGAAGATCTGGACCGCATCTGTGGGCCCAGGGTATGACCAGCATTCTCCGGAGGGACACATGTCGCTGAAGTTTCGTCTGACAGGTCTCGCCGCTGCCGCCGCGCTGTTCGTTCCTGATGCCGGGATCGCGCAGGGAGGAAGTGCACCGGCGGCCGCACAACCGATCGTGTCACCGGCCGTTGCGGCGCGACTGACACCGGGGAAGCGGGTCTACGTGACGCGTCTCATGAGCGAGGGCGCGCCGCAGCCGTTGGGTCTCCGCACGATTGAAGTGCGCGCGGCGACCTATCATGGCACGGAGGCGTGGAGCATCGTGGACACGCGCCAGCTACAGGCCGCGACGCTCGCGGAAACGCTCTATGTCGCCCGGAGCGATCTCACGCCGTTGCATCGCGTGGCGCATTTTCCGGGACAGGACGTCGACGCGACGTTCGCGAGTGACAGCATTCGCACGACGTTCGCGGGCGATTCGGGCACCAAGATCGTGGCCATTCGAAACGAACGGGGCATCGTGGCCAGTCTGTACCTGTTGCAGTTCCTCGTCGGACTGGATCAGGTGCACGTCGGCTGGCATGGGTCGGCGCGCTTGCCGGCGGTGAGTCCGGGCGAAGGCGGAGTGGTCTCCGTCAACCTCAGCACGATCGGCGAGGAAACGGTGAGCGCCCCGGATGGCGACTTCCCCTGCTGGATCGTGGCGGTGGACATCGGGAAGGGACGCCAGCGTCTCTGGGTACGCAAGACCGACGGGGTGGTGATCAAGGAACGCGTGCCGGTGATCGGCATGCAGTCCACGGAAGTCGAGAACCTCCTCGCGCAACACGGAGTCCAGCCATGACGACCGGGAACTGACGCGGATTTCCGGCAAGCACGAGCGGCGCCCTCGACGCAATACAGCGGTGGGGGCGCCGCTTTTTCGATGATGGCGCTAGGTGCTCCTCCTCCAGATTGCGACCATGACGAACGCGAATCAGGCGGTGGGCGAGGCCGGAGAGCGCTACGCGGAAGCGTGGTTGGTGGCGCGCGGCTGGACGGTCCGGGCGCGGCGCTTCCGCAGTGGTCACCGGGACCTCGATCTGATAGTCGAGCGGGGCGACACCATTGCGTTTGTCGAGGTCAAGGCTCGGCACGGTTCGCGCTTTGGCCATCCGGTCGAGGCGGTGGACTGGCGGAAGCAGCGGCAGCTCATCCGATCGGCACAGGTCTGGGCGGACCGGTACGGGCGCAACGATCAGGCGTTCCGGTTCGATGTCGTTGGGGTGCTGATCGAGGGGAATCGCGCGCGGATCCGGCACATCGAAAATGCCTTTGCCATGAGCAATCGACCTTGACCGGGAGGGCCTATCTTCGTATTTTCTTCGGGTATGGGAATCGCCCCGTTTTGGCGTAGATTCACGAGGCGAGACCAGATCCACCGGGCAGGTTCACAATCACTTTCAGGGTGGGAAGCATGGCGGTCTCCACGGTTCAGGACGACAAGAAAAAGGCACTGGGTCTGGCCATCGCGCAGATCGAAAAGACGTGCGGGAAGGGATCCATCATGAAGATGGGTTCCGACAGCGCGCGCGTGCGCGTGGAAGCGATTCCCACTGGCGCGATCAATCTGGATGCCGCCATTGGCGTCGGGGGCATTCCGCGTGGACGTGTCACGGAGATCTACGGTCCGGAGTCGAGCGGCAAGACCACGCTCTGCCTTCATGTCGTTGCGAACGCACAGGCGGCGGGTGGCATTGCGGCCTACATCGATGCGGAACACGCGCTGGACACCGAGTACGCAGTGAAACTCGGTGTGGATGTCGAAAATCTGCTGGTGTCGCAGCCGGATACCGGAGAGCAGGCACTGGAGATCTGCGAGATTCTCGTTCGCTCGGGAGCGGTGGATGTCGTGGTTATTGATTCGGTCGCCGCACTCGTGCCCAAGGCCGAGATCGAGGGAGAGATGGGTGACTCCCACGTTGGACTGCAGGCGCGTCTCATGAGCCAGGCGCTGCGAAAGCTGACTGGTGCCATCGCGCGCTCCAAGACGTCGGTGATCTTCATCAATCAGCTGCGCGAGAAAATCGGCGTCATGTTCGGGAATCCGGAAACGACGACGGGTGGCAAGGCGCTCAAGTTCTACGCGTCGGTGCGGCTCGACATCCGGCGCATTGGCGCGGTGAAGGAAAAGGAGGATGTCACCGGTTCTCACGTCCGGGTGAAGGTCGTGAAGAACAAGGTGGCGCCGCCGTTCAAGCAGGCCGAATTCGACATCATGTACGCCGAAGGGATCAGTCACACGTCACTGCTCGTGGACATTGGCGCCGAGGCGGGCATTATCGACAAGTCTGGAGCATGGTACAGCTACGGCGGCCAGCGGATTGGCCAGGGCAGGGAGAACGCGAAGCTCTTTCTCAAGGACAACCCCGTGCTCTTGGCCGAGATCGAGGAGAAGGTGAAGGGCGTCCTCGGCGTCAAAGCGCCCGTCATGGTGGAGGGCGAGCTGGCGGACGAGTAACCGCCGTGAGCAGTTGGCGCATCTGTGCCGAGGGTTGGATCGCTGAAATCAGGGGTACCCGGAAAAAACCTCTGTTTCGCGCTTCCTTCTCTCGGCACTTTGCGTTTGACCCCGCAGAGAATCCATGACGAAGATCCAGCATATTCGAACGCGCGAGCAGGAGCATGCACCGCTCGACACTGATGGCGATGCGCCGGCCGGATTGGTGACGGCGGTTACGCCGAGCCACCGGAAGGAAGGGCGGTTCGACGTGTGCGTTGACGGCGAGGCTGTTGCGGTGCTCTCGCTCGAGACCATCGAGCGGCTCGCATTGCGCGTAGGGAGCGGGCTCACCGCGGGCTTGCGCGCTCGCGTCGAGGGTGAAGCGCAGGCGCTTCGAGTCTATGATCGCGCACTCGATTTGCTCGCGTTTCGCGCGCGCGCGGCGCGCGAACTCCGTCTCGCGCTCATCCGGAAAGGCGAGCCCGCGCCGTACGTCGATCGGGCCATCGCGCGACTGGAGACGCTCGGCCTGCTCGACGACGCGGCATTCGCGCGCCAGTTCTCGCGCTCCCGCATCGCGGGACCCGGCTTTTCGCGGCGACGCCTGCAATCCGAGCTCGCCCGGCGCGGTGTCGCGCGCGATGTCGCCGATGCGGCGATCGCCGATGCGATCGGTGAAGACGGCACCGACATGGACGAAACGCTCGAGCGTATCGCGCGACGCAAGCTGCATACGTTGCGATCTGTCAGTGCACCCGTTCGACGCCGGCGCATCTATGCATTCCTCGTACGCCGCGGCTACGACGCCGACGCGATCCGCCGTGTGCTCGAGCGCATCGATGCAGATGCCGCCGGCGAGGAACTGGACGCCGCATCGGGCGACGCCGCTGCCACCGACCAGGGAGACGCAGTCAACCCCGGGTAGCGTGACGCGCCAGCGCCGGCGCCGGCGCCAGCGCCGGTGCCGTGTCGATGCCGCGACTGTCTGCCAGCCACGCCTTGCGTGCTGTATATTTTCGGCATGCACGCCTCCGAGATTCGCCTGCGGTTTCTCTCGTACTTCGAGCGCATGGGCCACACCATCCGGCCCAGCGCATCGCTCGTGCCCCGCGATGACCCGACGCTGCTGTTCACCAACGCGGGGATGGTGCCATTCAAGAAGATCTTCCTGGGCCAGGAGCAGGCAGCGTTCGGCCGGCGCGCCACGACTGCCCAGAAGTGCGTGCGGGCTGGTGGCAAGCACAACGATCTGGAGCAGGTGGGCCATACCGCGCGGCATCACACGTTCTTCGAGATGCTGGGCAACTTCTCCTTCGGTGATTACTTCAAGCCGGACGCGATCCGATTCGCCTGGGAATTCGTCATCCGGGAGCTTGGCCTTGATCCGGCGCATTTGCGCGTGACGGTGTTCGAGTCGGATCAGGAGGCGCGCGCGCTCTGGCGCGAGATCGCCGGACTGCCGGACTCCCGCATCTACGGGCTCGGCGAGCAGGACAACTTCTGGCAGATGGCGGAGACAGGGCCGTGCGGTCCGTGCTCGGAGCTGTACGTGGACCTGGCGCACGTCGCCGCCGACTGGGCGTTCCCGCCTGGTGCGCAGGGCGAGTGGACGGATGTCACGCGCACCGAGTTCTCCCAGGACGCGTTCGTGGAGGGCGCCGAGGCGGGCCGCTTCCTGGAGATCTGGAATCTCGTGTTCATGCAGTACGATCGGCAGGCCGATGGTACGCTGCTGCCGCTCCCCAGACCCTCCGTCGACACGGGCGCCGGCCTGGAGCGCATCGCCGCCGTCATGCAGGGCGTCACGTCCAACTACCACACGGATCTCTTCCTGCCACTGCTGGAACGGGCGCAGCAGATCGTTGGCATCGCCTATCCGGATTATCCGCTGGCGCGCGTGAGTGCGCCGGCTGCGCCGCCGGCGCGCGCGGTGGATGGCGCGTCCTTCCGGGTGCTCTCGGACCACGCC
>JBOHTE010000175.1:0-10094 GCA_050733555.1 Gemmatimonadaceae bacterium
CTGAAGATTGGCGAGGCGACGAAGCTGCTCATCGACGAGGAAGCTGCCAAGCTCGTCGACGAGGAGGCGATACGCGCGGAGGCAATGAAGAATGCCGAGGAGAACGGTATCGTCTTCATCGACGAGATCGACAAGATCGCGGGCGAGCACTCGCAGATGGGCGGACCTGACGTGTCGCGCGAAGGCGTGCAGCGCGACCTGCTCCCCATCGTCGAAGGCTCCAACGTGCAGACCAAGTACGGCATGGTGAAAACGGACCACGTGCTGTTCGTGGCCGCGGGCGCCTTTCACGTCTCCAAGCCGAGCGATCTCATTCCCGAGCTGCAGGGGCGTTTCCCCATTCGCGTGGAGCTCAAGCCGCTCACCGAAGCGGATTTCGTGCGCATCATGCGCGAGCCCGAGAACGCGCTCACCAAGCAGTACACCGCGCTCGTGCAGGCCGAGGGCGCGGCGCTCACGTTCTCGGACGACGCGATCGCCGAGATCGCCCGGATCGCCGCCGTCGTGAACGAGCGCATGGAAAACATCGGCGCGCGCCGGCTGCACACCGTGATGTCGTCGCTGCTCGAGGACGTGCTCTACGACCTTCCCGATCGCGGCAAGGCTCCCATCGCCATCGATGGCACGACCGTGCGCGACCGGCTCAAAGCGATAGCGGAGGACGAGGATCTGAGGCGATACATTCTTTAAAGACGGTCGCTGGTCGCTGGCCGCTGGTAACGGCTGGGCGGTGCCGGATTACCCGCACGGGGGAGCGCCGCGGACCCTCGGTACTGCGGGTCCGCTCTGCTCCCCGTACGGGTACCTTCGCGCTCGTCCCATTTCCCGCGTTACCACCGAACAGCCACCAGCGACCACCGACCAGCCACCAACATGCATTTCCTCGCCATACCCGACTTTTCCACCGCCGAGCTGCACACCCTGTTCGACCTCGCCGATCGCATGCGGCGGGACGAATACCACGAGAAGCCGCTCGCCGGGAAGTCGCTCGCGATGATCTTCATGAAGTCGTCCACCCGCACGCGCGTCTCGTTCGAGGTGGGCACGTGGCAGCTCGGCGGCCATGCACTCTTTCTCTCGCCGCGTGACATCCAGCTCGGCCGCGGCGAGCCCATCGCCGACACCGCGCGCGTGCTCTCGCGCTACGTGGACGGCATCATGATCCGCACCTTCGCGCACGCGGAGGTGGAGGAGCTGGCGAAGTACGCGAGCGTCCCGGTCATCAACGGCCTCACCGACCTGCTGCACCCCTGTCAGATTCTCGCCGATCTGCTCACCGTGCGCCAGCATCTCGGTGGGTGGGACGGGAAGCGCATCGCCTGGGTGGGCGACGGGAACAACATGGCCAACTCCTGGATCAACGCCGCGTATCGTCTTGGCTTCCAGCTCACGCTCGCCTGTCCCGAAGGGTACGACCCTGACGCGGCCATTCTCGCGCGGGCGCAGCAGTGCGCCACCGTGCGCGTCGTGCGCGATCCCGCGGACGCGGTCGCCGGCGCCGACGTCGTCAACACCGATGTATGGGCGTCCATGGGTCAGGAGGAAGAGCAGGCCAGGCGCGCCGCCGCCTTCAAGGGCTACACCGTGAGCGAATCGCTCATGGCGCGCGCCGCACCCGACGCGATCTTCCTTCACTGTCTCCCCGCGCACCGCGGCGAGGAGGTGACCGCCGCCGTCATTGACGGCCCGCGGAGTCGCGTCTGGGATGAGGCCGAGAACCGGCTGCACGTGCAGAAGGCCGTCATGACGATGCTCATGAGCGGGCCGCACGTGCGCCCTGCTGTGTAAGCGCCCATGGAAAGCACTGCCGGCAGCCCGGTGGCGACGATCCTCGCGGCACGCCTGCGCGAGGCCCGCGCGGAGCTCACCGCTCACTGGCTCGAGCGCATCTCCAGCCGGGTGACGCTGGCGCCGGGTAAGGTCTTTCCCGCGGAGGGCCTGCTCGATCACGTCCCCCGTCTGCTGCTGGGCATCGCCGACTACGTGGAGAGCCCGGCGCAGGCTATCGGCGCGGACGATGCCGTCATTGCCAAGGCCCGCGAGCTGGGCGAGCTGCGCCACACGCAGGGCTTTGCCGCCCATGAAATTCTCAAGGAATTCGAGATTCTGGGCGGCATTCTCTTCGCCTTCTTCGTGCGCATCGTTGACGACATCGATGCGGCGTGCACGCGCGGGGAGCTGCTCGGCTGCGCGCAGCGCCTGTTCCATGCCGTGACGCTGGTGCAGGAAGCCACGGCCAACCGGTTCCTGGAACGCATGCAGCAGAAGGTCACGGAGCGCGAAGAGCGTCTCCGCGCGTTCAACCGCACCCTGATGCACGAGTTGCGCAACCGCATCGGCGCTACGCTGGGGGCGGGCGAACTGCTCCAGCTTCCTGACATCGCGGAGGACAGACGGCGCCTGCTCCGCGACGTGGTGGTGCGCAGCGCGCACGAGATGCAGGCGGTGATGGAGAATCTCCTCGAGCTGTCGCGTGCGGAGGGAAGCGTGACGCCGCAGCGCCACGTGATGCTGCGCGAAGCGGCGGCGGACGCCGTGCGTCAGTTGCGCGACATGGCGCAGGACGCCGGGGTGCAGGTGCGGCTCGCGCCGGAGCTGCCCGACATCGAGATCAACGCCGCCGCCGTGGAATTGTGTCTCACCAATCTCGTGTCGAACGGAATCAAGTACGCCGACCCCGCGAAGTCCGAACGCTGGGTGGAAGTGCACGGCTACCTGCTCCCCCAGGGAGCGCAGGTCACAACGGCAACCGACCTCGTCGTCACCGTGCGTAGCAACGGGATGCCCGTTCCGGAGAGCGAACGCGAGAATCTCTTCCGCCGGTTCTTCCGCACCGCGGACGCCGCTTCCTCGGTCGTGAAGGGCACCGGACTGGGCCTCAGTATCGTGCGCGCGACCGTGGAGGACCTTGGCGGCCGCGCCTGGGTCGAGTTTCCCGACGGCGGTACCGTCTTCTCGTTCAGTCTCCCGGTGAACGCCTGACCGCGGGTTCTCACGCAGCTCCAACCGCGAGCCCTCGCGCAACTCCAACCTCCGGGCTCCCAGCGCTGATCGGCTGCTCCTTGATCGGCCCCATCAGCACCTCATGCCACGCTGGCAGTCACCCTGCATGACGGGCATATTCCGGAGACGACCACCGACCACCGACCAGCGACCAGCGACTAAAATGCGCACCCCTTTCCACGATATCCACGTCTCGCTCGGCGCCAAGATGGTGCCGTTCGCGGGCTTCGACATGCCCGTCCAGTATCCCACCGGAATCACGGCCGAGCACCGGGCCGTGCGCGAACGGTGCGGGCTGTTCGATGTGAGCCACATGGGCGAGTTCGAGATCCGCGGCCCCGACACGGTGGCCTTCGTCAGCCACGTCACATCCAACGACGTACCCGGCATGAGCGTGGGACAGGTCCACTACACCACGATCCTCAACGAGCGCGGCACGATCGTGGACGACTGCCTGGTCTATCGCTTTGCCGGCCACATCATGATGGTGGTGAACGCGTCGAACCGCGCCAAGGATCTCGCGCATATCCTGTCGCACCAGGGCACGTTCGACTGCACCGTGCGCGACGTGAGCGACGACACGGCGCTGCTCGCGCTGCAGGGACCCAGGGCGCAGCAGTTGCTCCAGCCGCTCACGACGACTGATTTGGACGCAATAAGCTACTATTTCTTCGCCGAGGGCACGGTGGCGGGCGTGGCGGCGGTGATCTCGCGCACCGGCTACACGGGCGAGGATGGCTTCGAGCTGTACTTCTCCGCGACTTACGCGCGCACGGTGTGGGACGCGATCATGGCCTCGGGCGAGGTCACCCCCGCCGGACTCGGCGCGCGCGACACGTTGCGCCTCGAGATGGGGATGGCGCTCTACGGCAACGACATTGACGACAGCACCACGCCGCTCGAAGCCGGGCTCGGCTGGCTCGTCAAGCTGAAGAAGGGCGACTTCGTGGGACGCGACGCGCTCGCGCGGCAGAAGGAGCAGGGCGTGTCGCGCAAACTCGTGGGTTTCACCACCGCGGAGCGCGCCTTTCCGCGTCACGGCTATCCGGTGTTCGTGGACGGCGCGCCGAGCGGCACCGTGTGCAGCGGCACGATGAGTCCCTCGCTCGGCATCCCCATCGGCACCTGCTACCTCCCGGCGGCATCGGTGAAGCCCGACACCAGCTTCACCATCGAGATCCGCGGCAAACGCGTTCCGGCTACCGTAGTGAAGATGCCGTTCTATAAACAGGGCACGCACCGGTAGCCGTCGCCGGCTGCACCTCGCGTCCCGCATCCTGCGTCCCGCATCCCGCTTCCCGCATCCCGCGTCCCGCTTCCCGCATCCCGCGTCCCGTGCCCCTTCGCCTCGCCATTCTCACCATCTCCGACGCCTGCTCGCGCGGCGAACGCGCGGACGCATCGGGCAGCGCCATCGCCGGCTGGGGAGTGGAGCATGGCTGGCAGGTGGTGGCGCGCGCGGTCGTGCCCGACAACAGCGGTGCGATCATCGCGCGGCTGCTCGACTGGTGCGATCACGATGCGGCGGACGTGGTGATCACGACCGGCGGTACGGGGCTCGCGCCGCGCGACATCACACCGGAGGCCACGCGCGTGGTCATCGAGCGCGATGCGCCGGGAATCGCAGAGCGCATCCGCGTGCTCGCAACGGAGAAATTTCCGCGCGCGGCGCTCTCGCGCGGTCTCGCGGGCGTGCGCAACCGCACGCTCATCGTGAATCTTCCCGGATCGCCCGGCGGCGTGCGCGACGGGCTCGCCGCGCTCGAGCCCATACTCGACCACGCGGTGCGCATCCTGCGCGACGAGCCCACCGATCACAGTGCGCCGAGCCCGGCATCCGCGTCAGCCGGGGCGTCCGCGTCATCCGACGCCTCTCCGCGGTCGCCCCCGCCATGAAGGTGCTCCTCACTCTCACGGACGTCGAGCCCGCCGTGCGCCTCAACGCGAAGCTCGAAGCCGCCGGCTTCGAGACCGCGCTCGTGTCGCCAATGGACGATGTGCCCACGGCCATCCGGCGCGAGAAGCCCGACGTGATCGTGCTCACCGGGGGACTCGCCGAACCGGTCAACGTGCACCTCGTCAAGCGTCAGCTCTGGGACGGCGCGAGCGTGGTGGGGCTGGCCGACGTGAACGAACCCGGACTGAACGACCGCCTGCGCGTGCTCGGCTTCGTGGAGGTGTACGCCAAACCCGTCGACCTCGATGAGGTGTTCTCGGGCGTGCGCCGCATCCTCGAGCGGCGCCGCCTCTCGGAGGAAACGGGCCTCATTGGCGAGAGCGAGGCCATGCGCGAGGTGATGGTCAAGATCGAACAGATGGCGTCGGTCTCGAGCACGGTGCTCATCGAGGGGGAGAGCGGCACGGGCAAGGAACTGGTGGCGCGCGCGCTGCACCGGCTGAGCCCGCGCCGTGCCCGGCCGTTCATTGCGGTGAACATTGGCGCTCTGCCGGAGACGCTGCTCGAGAGCGAACTCTTCGGCCACGAGAAGGGCGCCTTCACGGGCGCCGCCGAGCGGCGGCTGGGCCGCTTCGAACTGGCGCACAGCGGGACGCTGTTTCTGGACGAGATTGGTGAGGCGCCGCCCAGCACCCAGGTGAAGCTGTTGCGCGTGCTGGAGCAGCGCGAGGTGATGCGCGTGGGCGGGTCACAGCCGTTCCGGGTGGACGTGCGCGTGGTGGCGGCCACGAACCGTCCGCTACGCGACCAGGTGGAGGAGGGGCTCTTCCGCGCCGACCTGTACTACCGGCTCAACGTGCTCACGATCTATCTGCCCCTGCTGCGCGAGCGTCCCGAGGACATTCCGATGCTGGTGCGCCTGTTCATCCAGGAGTTCTCCGCGCAGCACGACCGGCCGTTCCACGGCATTTCGGCGGACGCCATGCAACTGCTGGTGGAGTACGCCTGGCCGGGCAACGTGCGCGAGCTGCGCAACCTGGTGGAGAGCATGGTGGTGCTGGCGCCAGGGCACGAGATCACGGCGGAGAACATTCCGCGGCAGATCCGGGACGGCGGAAGCGCGCGGTTTCTGCCGGTGCCGGTTGGCCCCTACGTGCGCGCGCAGGAGAGCGCCGGGGGCCGCGAGCTGGAGTTCATCATCCGGAGTCTCGTGGAGCTGAAGCTGCAGGTCGAGGAGCTGCGCCGCCGGGTTGGCGAGTCGCGCGCGGTGTTGAGCTCGGGCGACGAGGTGCAACGATCCTTGCCGGCCGCGCCGCCGGTGGCCGCCATCGAGCCGCCTGACCAGTCGCCCCCGCCAAACCTCGTGACAGTGCGACCGGGAATGACGATGGCGGAGATCGAGCGGTCGGCCATCGAGGCGGCGTTACGGGAGACCCGGGGCAACCGTCGAAAGGCAGCGGAGCTGCTTGGCATCGGGGAGCGGACGTTGTATCGGAAGCTCAAGGAATATGATCTTCCGGTGACGGGTTAGCTTGCGTTTATTCCCGATCGGGTCAATATTCTGGCTGTGTCGGCGGCCCACAGCAGCAGCGTAGCCGGCGCACCTTCTTCCGGGTCGACAGCTTCGTCACGCGTCCCGTTCCTCACCGAGCAGTCCTCGCAGTCTCACGCCAGGCCAGGGTCCGTAGTGTCCGTGCCACTGAATGCACCGACGCCGCTGTCCACACCAGCATCGCCCATAGCGGGCAGCGTGCTTCCCATCAAGAGAGCCGAAGAGCTTCTGGCGACGCTGCCGGGAGTGGTGGCGGCGCGCATCGTCGCGGCCGACAACGGCGCCGTGAACGAGATTCATCTGCTCACGACGAGCGAGGTGAATCCCAAGCAGACGGTGCGCAACGTGGAGAGCGCGCTGATCGCGCATCTGGGAATGAAGGTGGACCATCGCAAGATCTCGGTGGCCACGACGGTGGAGCCGCCGAAGACGGCCGAGGTGCGCGAGCAGTCTGAGGCAGCGGCGACGGAGGCGATGGAGGCGGCGCTCAGGCGGCGACTCTACTTCGAGGATCTGGAGATCCGCCGGTCGCGCACGCGGGGCGTTACGTGTCGTGTGACGTTAAGAAAGGGCAATCAGTCATATATCGGGGAATGTGACGGCAGCGAGGGGGAGCGATCGCGCGCGGAGGTAGCAGCGCGCGCCGCGATCGTGGCCATGGACCAGGCGCACCGGGAGGGACCGCGGGAGGGTGAGGCGGAGCAGGTGGCGCGGGCGCTGTCGCTGGAGGGGTGCCGGTTGATCGACGCATTCGAGCGCGAGTTCGCGTTTGTGGGGATCATGGCGCGGCAGGGTCGGGATGTGGCGGTGTTGACGGGGAGCTGCGAGGTGAAGGAGAGTCCGGAGACGGCGGCGGTGCTGGCCGTGCTGGACGCGACGAACCGGTGGCTGGGACGAGGCAAGTAGGTTTCACGCGAGGTTTACCGAACACACTTTTGTATACGAAAAACTGAACAACCCCCGATCCTCGGCAGAGCGGAGCTGAGCGGGCAAGGCCAGTAGTAGAGCGGAGCCAAACCTTTAGCACATTCGACGGATGTCGGTGTGACTTAGTGCAAGGGGAGGTGACGCAAAGTGTTTCATCATGTGAGCATCTGGCTGAAGCTCGTCAAGTGGGTTACGACGACGCCGGTGTCGGCGGAGCTATTGACCTGGTATTAGGTCGGGGACGGGGGTTCCTAATATGCCCATTCGTATTCGGTTGTATGTCGCAAGCGTTGTCACCGCTGCATTGATCGCAGCGGGAATTGTCGTGCGCGTCTCACCGCCGCACACTCACGCCGCAGTGACAGCTGTGCTGTGTTTGGCAGTTTTTGCGGTGCTGTCTGAACTCCTGCCTCATCACCTGAGCAGTGGAGCCGCGGGATCGATTTCTTTCATTCCGCATCTTGCGTCCGCGTTACTAGTGCCTGGCTGGCTGGCAGTTTTGGGCGTGGCATGCTCACATCTCATTGCTGCCGTCCTCTCCAAGAAGGATCCATTCAGGCTGGTATTCAACGTTGCGCAGATTACACTGGCAACCGCAATCGGGATCCTCGTCTATCATGTCCTCGGTGGCCAAGCATTTCTCAGCGTTACAGATCCGTTTTCGCAAGATGCGGCGCGTTATGTCCTCCCCTTCCTGGCACTGGTTGTTTCCTTCTTTTGCGTCAATACGCTTGCGGTCAGCGGCGCAATAGCGGTTAGCCAATCACGCTCGCTCACGTCAGTTTTTCGACAGCACGTTCGCTCGAGTATTCTTAACGACGTCATGTCGAGCCCTGTCGTGTACATGCTCGCTTGGGTGTATACGCGATTTGGCATTTGGGGAGTTGCCCTTCTCACACTTCCGCTTTTGGGGGTCCGCCAGCTGTACAAGACAAACCACCAGCTTGAGCAGGTGAACCGCGACCTGCTGGAACTGATGGTCAAAGCTATTGAAGCTCGTGATCCTTACACGTCCGGTCATTCCCGACGAGTTTCGCACTACTCGACGCTGATCGCGCGCGCAATTGGTCTTACTGCCAAGGAAGTTGAGAGGATCGGCATAGCAGCACTGCTACACGACGTTGGAAAGATTCACGAGATCTACGCTCCAATACTCCGCAAGCCTGATAAGCTGACGCCTGACGAGTGGGCCATTATGCAGACCCATCCGATCAAAAGTGCAGAGCTTGTGGCAACGGTGTCTCAGCTCAGGGATGTGGTTGCTCCGGTCCGCGGCCACCATGAGAATTGGGATGGAAGCGGCTATCCAGATGGCCTGTCTGGAGAGGGAATTCCCCTCGCCTCACGTGTGATTCTGTTTGCAGACACGATTGACGCTATGACGACAGACCGACCATATCGCAAGGCACTCACGGAGGTTCAGGTCAGAGCCGAACTGTTGAAATTTAGCGGAACTCAGTTCGACCCCAATATCTGCGATCAGCTGCTCGGGAGCCCAATGTTCGGGTTGCTTTTTGCCCCTGCTGCGGCACGTGAACCCTCTCCCGCACGAGGCGTTCGCATTGGGCTTGTTCGGCCAGCATAACGTTCTGTCGTAGTTGGTCTGGCGCTGGTTCGCTCTACGACACGTTAAGCTTCTCTTGAACCAAACGCAGCTCGGGACTAAGTGGCCATCTTACTCGCCGATGCTCCGCCAGGTAGGCAACGACTAACTCTTTTCCCTCCTCACGCCTGCCGCGCATCTCAAAGAGTCTATAGAGCACTGCTACGAACAGGTCTTGGTGCGATGATGTGCGAGTACGCTCGTGCAGACGCAAGAGATCTGCAAGGTTACGGCTGGAAGGAGCCGCCTGACCTCGAAGGATGCGCAGATGCCAGCGAAACGAGAGGAAGCGTGCTGTCGCGCGGACCGAGTGGTCATGATCGGCTGCAATTTCACTCTGCTTAATGAGGTCTGCGGCATCTGTCAGCCGATTTTCTCGCAACGCTATTTCTGCAGCACTACTGAGTATGGCGGATCGGCTGAGTGCGTCGGTCTGCTTATCGAGAAATTGGCCGGCCCGGCTGTTCCAACGCTTGGCAAGATCGATGTTGTCCATGGTGAGGTAGATGGAAGCGATCTGATTGGCAGCGGCCGCAGCGAAATTTCTCATGCCTCTTTTCTCGGCGAGGCCAACAGCTTCGGACGCACTTTCAATGGCGCATGCCATCTCATTGTTCGCTCGATAGGCTATTGCGGCGTGCGATAAAGTTCGGACGCGTATAGCGATGTCCTGAGTCGTCGCCGTCATTGACACCAACTCCCTGGCGGCGTTGGCAGCACGCGGAGGGTCGCCAAATGCGCAATGATAGACGAGCTCGAAATAAAGCCGATCAGACGCGGCTATCTCGCCTGTCGCAAGTAGTGGCGTAATGCACGTGAATGTCTGATTTGCAGCCCCAACGTTGCAGGAGTTATCGGCCAGCATTAGCACCCACGTCGCGACGCGCACCCGGTGTGCGGTGCCTGCTGACTGCGCCATAACGCACTTGAGTGCCTGCTTCAAGAGCACAGAGTCGTTGCGCGATATTCGCCACCTGGTTTGATACAGCAATAGCTCCAAATCAGTGTGTTGGTTTTCAATGGATTCAGTTTCCTTTCGCAAACGTATCGTGTTGACGATCACGCTCTCCAACGCATCCCACGCACCGGCGAGATGAAGCGCCTGTATGTGC
>JBOHTE010000176.1:0-4406 GCA_050733555.1 Gemmatimonadaceae bacterium
CTGCCGCCCCACCCCAATATTATGGGGAATGGGAAAACGGCCTCCCCATTCCCACGATTCCCCAATCCCGTTTGCCGATTCCCGAGGGAGGGGTGGCCGGGCGTGGACCTACGAGTCCGCAGCCACCCGTTCCCGCCTGGTCACGTCGGTAATGCCCTTCACCCGGCGGACGGCCCGGATGATTTTCTGCAGGTGCGCGAGGTTCTCCACTTCCACCAGCACCGTGCCCGACACGCCGCCCCCATCGCCACTGCGCAGCTCCATGCTCTTGATGTTCGTGCCTGTTCCGGTGACCGCTTCGGCAACGTCCGCATAGAGGCCGCGACGGTCGGTCCCCTCCAGCGCGAGCCGGACCAGGAAGAGCTCGCCCTCCATTTCCTGCCAGTCAATGTCCAGCCGCCGTTCCGGCTCCTGCGACAGAAGCAGCACGTTCGGGCAGTCCGCGCGGTGAATGCTCACGCCGCGGCCGCGCGTGACGTAACCGACGACGGGGTCACCCGGCACCGGCTGGCAGCACTGCGAGTAGCGCACCATGAGCCCATCCACGCCCTGGATGCGCACGCCCTTGGAGCCGCCCCGCATCCGCTGTACCAGGCGTTCGAAGGCACTGGTCCGCCCTGGCACCTCCTGCCCGGAATCCAGGTCGGGGTAGAGCAGTTTCAGGACCTGCATGACCTGCACATCGCCCTGCCCTATGGATGCGATGAGATGGCGCGCGTCGTTCAGATTCAGAGTCTTCGCGACGCGCCCCAGCGCCGCGTCGTCGGGCCGCTGCAACCGGCGCCGCTTGAACTCGCGCTCCAGGATCTCGTGGCCGAGTTTCGCGGATGTGCTCTGCTCCTCGACCCGGATCCACTGCCGGATCTTGTGACGCGCACGACCCGTGCGCACGTGCGACAGCCAGTCGCGGCTGGGTCGCGCGGTGGGCGACGTGAGAATCTCCACCGTGTCCGAATTGCGAAGCTGCCGCGAGAGCGGCGCGATGCGACGGTTGACCTTTGCACCCTGGCAGTGCACGCCCACTTCCGTGTGCACCGCGAAGGCGAAATCGATCGGCGTGGCGCCCTTGGGCAGTTGGATCACGTCGCCCGTTGGCGTGAACACGAAGATCTCGTCCTGATACAGGTCGAGCTTCAGGAACTCCAGGAACTCATCCGGCGTCTTCGCGTCGAGCTGCAGTTCGAGCACCTGGCGGAACCAGCCGAGCGCGCGGTCCAGCTCGTCCGCGCTCTTGGCATTCTCCTTGTAGAGCCAGTGCGCCGCGATGCCATAGTCCGCCGTCCGGTGCATCTCGTACGTCCGGATCTGCACCTCGAAGAGCTGTCGCCCCGGACCGAACACCGTCGTGTGCAGCGACTGATACCCGTTCGATTTGGGCTGCGCGATGTAGTCCTTGATGCGCTCCTGCAGGGGCGTCCAGCCGTCATGGATGACGCCGAGCGCGTGGTAGCAGTCCGGCACACCGTTGACGAGCACGCGAATGGCGAGCAAATCGTAGATCTCGTCGTACGGCTTGTCCCGCTGTTTCATCTTCTTGTAGATGGACCACAGATGCTTCGGGCGTCCGCTGATCTCGACATTCTGGATGCCGGCGCGATGCAGCTCGGCTTCGAGCGGGACGGCGAGTTGCGAGATGAGTTGTTCGCGTTCGGCGCGCTTCTGTGCCACGAGCCGCGCGAGCTTCCGATACTCCTCCTGCTCGAGATACTTGAAGGAGAGATCCTCCAGTTCCCATCGCATCTGCGCCATGCCGAAGCGGTGCGCGAGCGGCGCGTACAGATCCATGGTCTCCTGCGCGATGCGCTTCTGCTTTTCCGCCGGCAGATAGTCGAGCGTGCGCATGTTGTGCAGGCGGTCCGCGAGTTTGATCAGGATGACCCGGACATCCTTGGCGATCGAGAGCAGCAGCTTGCGGTAGTTCTCGGCCTGGCGCTCCTGCGTGGAGCGGAAGGAGATGTTGCTGATCTTGGTGACGCCGTCGACGATCTGGGCGATTTCGCGGCCGAACTCGCGCTCGACGTCGGCGACGGTAACGGCCGTGTCCTCCACCACGTCGTGCATCAGCCCGCTCGCCACCGTGATGGAGTCCAGGTGCAGGCCGGCGAGGACTTTGGCGACTTCCACGCAGTGCAGCACGTAGTCGTCGCCGGAGGAGCGCTTCTGGCCCCGGTGCGCATCGCGACTGAACTGATAGGCGCGCGAGAGCAGATCGGTGTCGAGCCGCTCCACGAGCGGGTCGTCGCCGAAGTTCCACCCCGGGATCAACTCCTTCAACGCCGATGCTGTCACAGCAGTCCTGTCTCCGCGAAGCTCACATAACGATCCCGTCCCACGACGACATGATCGTGAACGGGAATATCCAGCAGCCGGCCCGCGGCCACGAGCTGCTCGGTCACCAGCCGGTCATCCGCCGATGGCGTGGGATCGCCACTCGGGTGGTTGTGCACCAGGATGATCGCCGCGGCGCGCTCGGCAATGGCCTCTCGAAATACTTCACGCGGGTGGACGAGCGACGAATTCAGAATACCCCGTGTCACCGTGACATCCCGCTCCAGCCGGTGCTGGGAGTCGAGCACGGCCACGTGGAACTCCTCCACGGGAAGATCCTGCAGGCGCGCCGCGAACGCCGCATAGACGTCCCGTGGTGAACGAAGCGGCGCTCCCTCCTCACGCGACTCCAGCGCCATGCGTCGCCCGAGCTCGAGCGCCGCGTGGATCGTGACCGCCCGCACCATCCCCATGCCACGCATGCCGGTCAACGTTGCCACCGGCTCAGCCGCGATCCGCCGCAGCGATCCGCCGGAGCGCGCCAGAATCTCCTGCCCCACGCCGAGCGCCGAGCGGCCTCCCGCTCCGGATCCCACGACGATCGAGAGCAACTCCGGCACGCTCAGACTTCGCGCCCCGAGATGCTGGAGCCGTTCCCGCGGGCGCTCGGAACGAGGCAGTTCCTTAATACTTAACGACGAACGGGTGTCCGGGCCAGACGCGATGAACATGAGCAGAGTCTCCGGGTAAGGGAATCCTTACCCGGAAGCGTACCCGACCGTGGTGTCGCGACTCGCATCGCTTCACCGCATCAGTGGCCACCGCTATGCGGTGGCACCATGGCACTTCTTGTACTTCTTCCCCGAGCCACAGGGACACGGGTCATTCCGCCCGACCTTGGACCAGTCCACGTTGGCTGGAACCGCTGCGGCGGAGAGTGAACGCGTCTTCCCGGCGCCCACGATTTTCGGTGCCGGCGTCCGCGCCGGAGGGGTTTCGGTGGGGGTCTCCGCACCATCGGAACCGTTTCCGGCATGCTCGCCCTGCGGTTCCACCGGCACATCCTCGAGCACCCCGAGGGCATTGTAGCGCCGCGCCGGTGTCCGCTGTCCGCCGGCGGGTCCGCGCGGGCCGGCCGCAGTCGCCTGGGCCGGCTGAGGCGGCGGTTCGAAGAGGATCTGCACACGCAGGAATCGCTCGGTGAAGGTGGTGTATACGTCATTCATCAGATCGACGAACATCGTGTACGCCTCCTGCTTGTACTCGATAAGCGGATCGTTCTGCCCCCAGGAGCGATACTGGATCGCCGCCCGCAACTGGTCGAGATCGTACAGATGGTCCTTCCACTTCTCGTCCAGCACGTTCAGCATGACGAGCGAGAGCAATTGCCCGGCGTACTCCTTGAGACTCGCGTACTTCGCGTCGAGTGCTTTCAACCCCGCCTCGCGCGCGACGTCCTGCGCGGCGGCAATCGTGTCGGGCCGCTCGTCGGAGTCATCCTCGAATGCCGGGACCAGCAGCAGGTAGTGCATGAGCAGGTCCTGTCGCAGCAGCGCGAAGTCCCACTCTTCCGACGTCTCGTACTTTTCGAGGTTCGTTTCCACGCGCCGGTCAATGGCCTTCTCCACCATCTTGACCGACTCGCCCTTCAGCTCCTCGCCGCCCTCAAGCGCGAATGAGCGCAGCGAGTAGATCACCTCGCGCTGCTGGTTCATGACATCATCGAACTCGAGCAGCCGCTTGCGCGACTGGAAGTTCTGCATCTCCACCCGCTTCTGCGCCTGCTCGATGGAGCGGGTGATCAGCGGATGCGTGAGCACTTCCCCATCCTTCGCGCCCATGCGGTCCATCAACTTCGCGATCCGCTCCGATCCGAAGAGCCGCATGAGGTCATCTTCGAGCGACAGGAAGAACTGCGACGCGCCAGGATCACCCTGACGCCCCGCCCGGCCGCGCAACTGACGGTCGATACGCCGGGACTCGTGGCGCTCCGACCCGATGATGTGCAGGCCGCCACACTCCTCGATCTCGACCGGCGTGCCCTCGGGATCGTTCACGACCGACGGCTTGGCGTCCGTGACGCCGGATCCGAGTTTGATGTCCGTGCCGCGTCCCGCCATGTTCGTCGCGATCGTCAC
>JBOHTE010000177.1:0-2956 GCA_050733555.1 Gemmatimonadaceae bacterium
AATCACGCGCATGTCGATCCGGATCTGTGGGCTCGATGCCGCGAGCGACCCGGTGGCGATGTACTGGGCGCCGAGCAGTCGTCCGGCTCGTACCGCCGTGGTGGAGTCGAAGAGCGCGGAGTGCTGCATGTTCTGCTCATTGAGCACGTCCTGCATTTTCTCGCGCTCCACCACCTTGAGGTCCGGCGAGGCAGACAGGTCGGTGATCATCATGGCGGCGATGCCGCGTCCCATCGGGTCGTAGTCCGTGCGCCCCGTATTGTTGTCGAAGTTCAGGACGGCGAGCGTTTGCGGCGCGTGTGGCGGCACGGTCGCCGCCTGTGTGGCGGCGCGGCACGGGCTCAGCGCGAGGAGAACGGCGGGCAGAAGCAGGCGCATGGTCCTGGAAATGGAGGTTCACAAGGAAGTGGGCCGGCACAATGCCGCGCTCCACAATACGTCGGATGTGGGGATTCTCACAATGTCGCCGAGCAGCCATGCTTTCGCTGCTCCAATGCAACACGCGGACACGGTGGCACGTCAGGAACGGTGAAGTCGTCAAGAAACTGACGCATAGGCAGCGGCATGGCCGCAATCTCGCTCCGGCGTGCGTTCTATCCCCTTTCCCCGGAGACGACCATGTACCGCCTCGTCGCAATATCGGCAGCGCTGATGGCGCTGGCCTGTAGTGACCAAAACAAGAATGCAGCGAAAAACGCGATGGGAAACGTCGCAGACAGCGCAAGCAGCATGGCGCAATCGGCCGGTTCGACCGCCACGGGCATGATGGATTCCGCCCGCTCGCGCACGACGGCCATGGCGGAATCGGCAAAATCGACGATGGGAAACATGGCTGACTCAACCAATGCCGCCGCGAGCAACGTCCCCGATACGACCGCGACGACTGCCAGTGCCGCCCCGGATACTGCTAAGCAGACCACGTCGAGCGCGGGCGCTCTGGCGCCCTCGAACGCGAAGACGCCAGCGAAGCTCACGAAGGATCAACTGAAGCAATTGCAGACGGCGCTGAACAATGATGGATGCTCGACCGGGACGCCGGACGGCGTGATGGGCGCGAAGACGAAACAGGCCGTGGCGTGCAGCATGCAGAAGCACAACATCCAGAACAACGATTTCTCGGCGCTGTATCAGGCGCTCAATCTCAGTTTCTGACAGGGTCGAAACGGGGGGACAACCTGGGGCGGTCACCGTGGGTGGCCGCCCTTTTTTTCGTTCTGTTCCGGAGCATCCCCGGGGCCATTCTTGCCGTGCGTGCCTCATCGCGAGCATCTTGATGGCGCTGGCCGCTCATCATGCGCGAGCCAGCGTCCCGCCAGACCCCTGCCGCTCTTTCCCCGTACTCGCTAAACGCCATGAATCGCGCTTTCTGCTCACTGTTCGCGCTGTGCGTCGCTCCATCTCTCGCCTTCGGCCAGGCGCCGGAGCAGACCCGGATGCTCCGCTCTCCTTCCGTGAGTGCCGCCGGGATCGCGTTCGCGTATGGCAGCGACATCTGGGTGGTGCCGCGCGCCGGCGGCGCGGCGCGGCGCCTGACGAACTTCGAGGGAGCGGCGTCGAATCCGTTCTTCTCGCCTGACGGCGCGTTCATCGCGTTCAGCGCCGACTACGGCGGCAACACCGATGTCTACGTGATTCCGGCCGCGGGAGGCGAGCCCAGGCGGTTGACGTGGCATCCGGCGCCCGATGACGTGGAGGGATGGACGCCTGATGGCAAGTCCATCGTGTTTTCGTCGAGCCGTTCAACGAATCTTCCGGCGCCTGAACCGCGCTGGTTCACCGTGCCGGCGAGTGGTGGCATTGCCGAGCCCATGCCGCTGGATCGCGCGTATCAGGGCAAGATCTCGCCAGACGGTACCCATGCGGTATACCGCATGAATCCATCGTGGGACGAGGAGCGTCGCAACTATCGCGGAGGCCAGAACAGTCCCATTCGCATTGTCGATCTCAAGTCGCTCCAGGTGGACACCATTCCGCACGATCGCTCCAAGGAGATGGATCCGGTCTGGCTCGACAACCAGACCGCCTGCTTCCTCTCTGACCGCGACGGCGTGTCGAATGTCTGGTGCTGGAACCGCAGCACGCGACAGTTGAAGCAGCTCACCCGCTTCTCCGACTTTGACGTGAAGACGCTCGACGCCGGCCAGGGCGTGCTGGTTTTCGAGCAGGCCGGCTATGTGCACGAACTTGATCCGGCGAGCGGCCGCGAGCACATCGTGCCGATTACCGCGGCCGGCGCGTTCGCCGGCATGATGCCACAGTGGAAGGACGTGGCGAAGTACACGGCGAGCCTTGCGCTCTCGCCGACAGGCAAGCGCGCCGCGATCGAAGCGCGCGGCGACATTTTCACCGTGCCCGCCGAGAAGGGAGACGTCCGCGATCTCACACACTCCAGCGGTTCGGCGGAGCGTGCGCCGGCATGGTCGCCCGATGGGAAGTGGATCTCGTACTTCAGCGACGCGTCAGGCGAGTATCAATTGATCATCGCGTCCGCCGACGGCAGCACGGCGCCGCGCGCGATCACGCTGCCGCATCCGACACACTTCTACACACCGGCGTGGTCGCCCGATGGAAAACGAATCGTGTTTCAGGACACGAATCTTCGCCTCTGGCTGGTCGATGTCGCCACGGGGAAGGCAACGGACATTGGCGGCGACGAGTGGATGGTGCCGGAGCGCTCGCTCAATCCCACGTGGAGTCCGGACTCGCGCTGGATCGCGTACGTGAAACGACTGCCCTCGCTCTATCGGGCGATCTTCGTCTACGATGTCGAGAAGGGACAGACGCACCAGATCACCGATGGTCTCGCGGACGCGACGTGGCCGGTGTGGGACGCAAGCGGCAAGTATCTCTGGTTCTTCGCGTCCACGGATCTTGCGCTGGGCTCGGGCTGGCTCGACATGTCGAGCTACGGGCACACGGAAACGGACGCACTGTATCTCGCGGTGCTCAGAAAGTC
>JBOHTE010000178.1:0-2789 GCA_050733555.1 Gemmatimonadaceae bacterium
TCACATAAGTACACGAACTCGACACTCCAGTGACCCTGCTTGATTCCAATAAGGTCATTGCGATTTCAGGCCTGGTAGCTGGGGTGTCGTGGGCCCGCCGACCCATGACTGACATCGGTTGTGACGACCGGAAAAGCGTTGTGCCTTCGATCCCGTATGGTTGAATGCAGATGGCCACACAAGGATTCGCTGTGCTAGCTGCTGTGCGGCGACTTCGGCAGCGCCCCGCATTCGCGGCCACCGTCGTTCTGACGTTGACACTGGCAATCGGCACAGCAACGGCGACGTTTGGTGCCGTGCAGCGTGTGCTCCTGCGAGCGCTCCCCGTGCGCGATGGAGACCGGCTGGTGGTAATGCGCGCCCTGGATCATTCGCGCACTGATCCCCATGTCGGAGTGCCAAACGGACTGCTGTGGGACTACGCCGCCGCTAGTCACGCTGTGAGCGAGATCGGCGGATTTGCGCCCACGGCTGGCGCATCGCCGGTGCCGGTCGGTGACGGAGACCGCACACTCCAGATGACCCTCTCTCCCGTCACGGCGAATTTCTTTCATGTACTTGGGGTGATACCCACGCTTGGGAGGATCTTAGACACCAGTGACGCCCATAATCCGCAGCCCGTTGCGATGCTCAGCTTTGAAGCCTGGCAACAGCAATTCGGGGGGCGCCCGGATATCATTGGACACCAGATCGAGTTCTTCAGTCGCTCGTACTCGATTGTCGGAGTCGTGCCTGAGGGTTTTGACATCTCCAAAGGCACAGACTTGTGGCTGGCGGACGAACAGTTGAGCTATCTGTGGGGAATGTCCCCAAGTCCTCAGCTCGGATACTGGGACATGGTTGCCCGCCTGCGCCCCGGAGTCACGCTCGCCGCAGCTCGTGCCGACCTGACAGCCTTTCTGCGCCGGTACGACTGGCCATCGTTTGGGGAGTCGCGGACACGCGGCGCAGAGGTAGAGCCGCTGTTGAATGTGGTAGTGGGCGACATGCGTACCGCGTTGCTCATCCTTTCGGTGGCCGTCGTTCTGGTCCTCGCCATCGCGTGCGCGAACGTGGCAACCTTGATGTTAACGAACGGGCTCGCGCGGCAGGGTGAGCTTGCAACGCGCGCAGCGCTTGGCGCAGACCGTACTCAGTTGGTGAAATTGATGGCCGGGGAAAGCGCTGTGCTCGGCGTAGTCGGCTGCATTCTTGGCGTTGGGCTGGCGGCGCTGTTGTTGCACTTGGTGCGCTGGGTCGCACCTCCCGGGCTGCCTCGATTCGACGGGCTGCAGATTACCGGTCCCGCTCTATGGTTTGCGGTGGCTGTTACTCTCGGTTCTGTCCTGGTCTTCGGTCTGGCCCCTGCGCTCTTGGTGACGGGCCCGAGTCTCGACAATGCGCTCCGCCGAAGCAGCAGATCTGTCAGCAAGAGAATGCGATCCCGACGGCTCCTTGTCTTGCTTCAAGTCTCATTCGCCGTCGTGGTGCTTGCCGAGTCCAGTCTGGTCCGAAGCACCCTGCTGCGTTTGGAACGCGTCAAGCTTGGATTTGACTCCAACAATCTGATGTATCTCACGGTCCAGCGGCTCGCTCCCGTCTCCGCAACCGCGAGCAGCATGGCGGCGGCTGAGCAGAGGTTCGACCACCTCATGAGTGCGCTCCCGGATGCCTTACAGGGGAAGGACGGAATTCTTGGCGCAACATCCAGTGATCTCATACCGTTTCAGGTCGTGGGTGGAACGTTCGGGTTGGACGACCATTATAACCTCGAAGGGCAAGCGCTTCGCGACAATGTGAAGAGCCCTACCATCGGGTTCGATGTCGCGGCAGACACCTATTTTCAGGTGATGAAAATCCCGCTTGAGCGCGGTCGCTCATTTGGTCCCGTGGACGATGCGACCTCGACCAGGGTGGCGATAGTCAGCGAAGCGATGGCTCGTCAGGCGTGGCCGGGACAGGATGCGCTGGGGAAGCGCATTCGCCTGGGCAACGATGCCGGCCAAGGTCCGTGGCGCACCGTGGTGGGAATAGTTGGGGATGTTCGCTATCGAGATATCCGTTCCGTTCGGCCAACGGTCTACATACCTGTTCGACAGGCCGATCCTGGCGTGGTGCTCGTGGTTCGCACCTCAGACGATCCGCGACACGTAGTGCCAGTGGTCAATCAAGCCCTGCGCCAGCTTGACGACGGTTATCGGATCGGACGAGCAATCTCCATTGGTCAGGTACTGGATTTGACTTTGGCCCGCCCACGCTTTCTCGGTCGGGCATTGGAGTTCCTTGCCGGCACTGCGCTGGTTATCGCTGTGATTGGAATCTTCGGTGTGCTGGCCAACCTTGTGCGTGAACGACGACACGAGATCGGTATCCGCGGCGCTCTCGGCGCTCCAGAGACGCGCCTCGCGCTGCTCATTGTGCGAGAGGCGTTGCTGCTGGTGGGTCTTGGCACAACCGTTGGGATTGCAGCGAGCGTACTCGTTGCGCGCGGGCTTCGATCGGTTCTCTTCGGCGTAGCACCTGGCGATCCAAGATCGCTTGCGCTGGCAGTCGCTGTGATGCTTCTCAGTGCTGGGATTGCGTCGTATCTGCCGACCATGCGCGCAGCGCACGTAGATCCGATGGAGGTACTCCACAGTCAGTGACGCGCTCTCCGGAACTGCCTGAGGAACCGGGCAGAGAAGGCCTTTCGGGAATTCCCGGGAATCTCCCCGCAAGTGACGGCGCTGTAGACTTACGCCATGCTCTAGTCGTATACTCGGCTTCAAGGAGACATGATGGCGAAGGATAGGACTATCGCCCTCCTGGGT
>JBOHTE010000179.1:0-13185 GCA_050733555.1 Gemmatimonadaceae bacterium
CGCATGGAGCGCGGCGTACAGCTCGCGCGCGTAGCCGGCGGCGTCCGGTGCCATCGTAATCGGATGGGCCACGGTTGCAGGGAAGGGGCCGAGCAGCAGCGCACCCACGATCCTGCCCTGTCTCGTCAGTTCGCCCGCAAGCCGGGCCGCCGCATCCCTCTCCGTTGCGGCGAACAGCCGCAGCTCGGCGCGAGGCGCGTAGTGCCGTTCGAGCATCCCCGGCGCGGCGCGCGGCGCGCTGCCTTCCGGATCCTTCTCCGGAATCACGAGCGACCCGAGCACCTCGCGAAGCTGGACCGCGGAGATGTGTCCCGGCCGCAGCAGCACCGGCTCGCTCCCCGACAAGTCCACGACCGTGGACTCGATGCCGACCGTCGTGGCCCCGCCATCGAGAATGAGGTCCACGCGATCGCCAAGCGCGCGCTGCACGTGAGCGGCGCGCGTGGGTGAAAGTTCGGTGAAGCGGTTGGCGCTCGGGGCGGCGATGGGCAGGTCGGCCGCACGAATGAGGGCGAGGGCAACCGGGTGCGCGGGGATCCGGACGGCCACCGTATCCTGCCCGGCGGTCACCGCATCGGGCACGATGGCCGTACGCGGCAGCACCAGCGTGAGCGGTCCCGGCCAGAACAGTCGCGCCAGGAGATCGGCGGCGAGCGGCCAGTCGCGAACGAGCCGGCGCGCGGCAGCCGTGTCGTGCACGTGTGCGATGACTGGATTGAACGCGGGACGACCCTTGGCCTCGTAGATGCGCCGCACCGCCGCCTGGTCCAGCGCGTTGGCACCCAGCCCGTACACGGTTTCGGTGGGGAATGCGACCAGGCCGCCGCGCCGCACAATGGCGGCGGCGCGGGCAATCCGGTCCGGCTCCGGGTTGGTCGGGTTGACGGTGACGATCGGCACAGTGCGTCCGGCAGGGTTCGTGTTAATGTATACCGGACTTGACGCACCACCGGCGCTGCTCGTCTCACGAGAGAAGGCTGGTGGGCGACGCTGTTCCTCGCGCAACTTCGCGCATCGTTCCGGGTATTCTCACACGCATGTCCGCTCGTATCCGCAGACTCTTCTCGCTCGCTGCACTCACGCTGCTCGCGGCGTCCTGCGAGCGCATCTCCGTGGGTTCGGAGATCGCGGGAGAGCTGCATCGCGGACGCGATTTTGCCGCCGCCCTGATGGCACACGGGCGTGACACGACAATCACGCCGGACAGTACTGCCACGGTCGTCGCGCTGGCCTACCTCGAGCGGCAACGCCTCGGGCTCGGAAGCCCCTTCCGGCTCATCGATGATGCGCTGAACGATCCTCGGGTGGCGGACTCCACGCGGCGTCCACTGGCTTGGGCGTTGCTGGCGCGCACGCTGGATGGCGCGGGCGATGACGTCTCGCCGCTCTCGCTCGATGCGTTGGGTGTCCCGTCGCCGTTCAATACGCCCGCGGGAGGGTGGGCGCATCTCCGCCTCATCGAGCACGCGGTGCGCGAGACCGACAATCCGCGAGCCGGTGAGCTGGCCGTGCGGCTGGCGTACACGCTGGCCACGTCCGAGCACCTGCTGCGCGCGGATGCTCCGCGCGTCGCGACCGCGGCGGCGGCGCAGATCCGCGACCGGGAGCTGGCGCGAGCGGACGCGCGCGAGCTGCTGCGCGCCGCATGGAAGAGCGGCGTCGATCCGCTGGTGCTGCTTCCCCACTGGCGCACGGCGCGTCGCTTCGCCGTGGAAGCTCCGCTCATGGGAACGCTCGACCGCGATGCGCGGCTCGCCGCCATGCAGGTCGTGCCCCGGCTGTTGAAGGACATCGAGCATCTCGGCGCGGGCGACGATCGCGGGGAGGACACGCGTGGCGAGATCTTGAGCGAGCGCTCGGCCATCGCGCTGGCTGCGGTTGCCGGTCGCGCTGATGCACCGCCGGAGGCGCCCGTGGTGGTGACGCTGGCCGGCGTGGGCGGTCGGCTCCTGGGCAGCGCGATGCTCGACAGCGGCATGCGCGCGGCGCGAGAACAGTTCGTGACGCGCTCGCGCACCGAAGAATCGCTCGCCGCCGAGCACGCCCTCGTCCTGTGGCGGGCGCCCGGCGTACGCGTGGAGCGCGCCACACTCATGGCGGCCGTCGCGTTGCGTGCCTACGCGCAGATGGCGCCGTGGTTCCCCGGCGACGGTGGCCCGACTGACCGCGAGCTGGCGCAGCGCTACGGCCTGGCGTCCGTCACCTTCGACCCGGGCTTCCCCGAGTCGTGGAAGCCGTACTATCGAAGCATGCTCGCATCGACGCTGGATGACCTCCGCCGCGTGCTGCCGACACTCGATGTCTCGGGCCTGCACGTGCAGTTTGGTGAGAGTCCAATGGGCCGCACGGCGCTCGCGATGCACGATCCGCGGCGCCGCGTGCTGTATCTGCCTCCCGCCACGTCCGCCGGCGCGATCGCGCACGAACTGGCGCACGACGTGGACTGGCAGGCGGCGCAGCGCCGCGATGCGGTGCGCGGCGACTACGCGACGGATCGGGCGGTGCGCGACGCAGGGCAGGGGATGCTCGCCGTGTCGATGCGCGGACTTGCGGCAGCGAGCGCGGGGGCCGCGGCCTACCCGGAGTCCTCACTGCCGCCCAGTCGCCGTCCCACCGAGATCTTCGCGCGCAGCATGGACTGGCTCATCGCGGCCTCGCTGGCGCACGAAGGGCGCATGAACGGCTACCTGTCGTCCGTGCAGGACGGTGTGCTCACCGGCTACGTCTCTGTCACACCGCCGGACGCGCGCGGCGATGCGGGTGTTGCACTCGTGCATATTCTGGACGACGTCTCGCCGCTTGCGCCCTCGCTGCGCGCCTGGTATTTGTCGCGCTTCGGTCCCGGGCGCGCGCCGGAGCCGCGCGAACTGGTGGACCGCATCGCGGAGGCGCCGCTCGATCTCGCCGGCGCGGACAGCGGGATGGCCGTGTCGCGACTCCTCGAGCCGATCCGGCAGATGCGGGACTCGCTGGCGGCACTCGTCCTGGACTCGCACGCCTGTGATGCGGATGATTCGGGGAAGCGTGGCCAAATGGAGCAGGCGGAGCTGCGGTTGATCGACCTGGCGGCGCGGGCGCGCACGCGCGGCGTCCTGCGGCGGCACGGCAGCGTGATTGTCGTGGACAGCGCCTACGAACTCGTGCCGGGTACCCGCGATGACACCGCGCCGTTCGCGCATGCGTGCGCACGTCCCGATGGTGATGCGCCGTTCATCGTGGCGGCACCGGCGCAGTGAGCGGCACCGGCGCAACGAGCGGCACCGGCGCAGTGAGCGGCACCGGCGCAGTGAGCGCCGCGCCCGCGCCAGCGCGGCTGGAGCTCGAACAGCGCGTCGCCATCGAAACACCCGAACAGGTGGTCATCTCGTATTCGGTGGCTGGCGTCGGGTCGCGTGGCGCAGCCGCGCTGGTGGATCATCTCATCATAGGCGTCACCGAACTGGCCCTGTGGATTGGATTCTACCTGGTGACGGGGGGCGTGCCCCACACGGCGTCGGCCACGGATGCGAGCGCGGTGTACTGGCTGGCTGCGGTGCTGGTGCTCGTCTCGTTCGCGTTCCTCTGGGGCTACTTCGTGTACTTCGAGGGCGCGTGCGATGGGCAGACGCCGGGCAAGCGGTTGCTGCATATCCGCGTGGTGCAGGATGGCGGCTACTCCGTGAGCTTCGCCGCGTCCGCCATCCGCAACCTGGCGCGACTCGTGGACATGCAGCCCGGATTGTCCTACGGCGTGGCCATCATGAGCGCGGGGCTGTCGAAATCGGGGAAGCGGCTTGGCGACATGATGGCGGGCACGTTCGTGGTGCAGGAGCACGTGGCCCGCCGCGCCGAGTCGCCGGGCGCGCCCGAAGCAGAGTCGCCGGTGCCAGCCATGCTGACCGCCGAGCTCACCGAGGACGAATACGACGTGCTGCACCGGTTCGTGGAGCGCCGCGCGGCGCTCACGCCGGAGCTGCGCTACCGGCTCAGCGAGCAGTTGACCACGCGTCTCGCGAACGCGCTTGCCGGGGTCGGGGGCTCCGACATGGCGCGGCTCCTCGAGTTGCACGCGCGTGAGACGGCCGCGCGGGCGCGCGGCGTCGCGGCGCGCGGTGCGGTTGGTGCCGCGCGCGAGCAGCAGGCGATCGTCGCACGCGGAGCGGAGCGCTGGCATGCCTTCGCCAGCGAGCTGGCTGAAGTGCAGCGCCGCGGCCTGCGCAGCATGTCCGAACAGCAGGTCAGCCACTTCGTGGCGCGCTACCGCGAGGTCGCGACGGACCTCGCGCGCCTGACGACCGCGTCGCAGGGGCGCGAGGTGGAGTCACTCTTCTATCTGAGCCGGCTCGTGGGAGCCGGACACAATCTGCTCTATCGGAAGCGGCCGCTCACCGGACGGGCCATCGCGACCTTTCTCCTGTCCACCATACCGCGCGAGCTGCGCCGCTCGTTCGCGTACATCCTGGTCGCCGCCGTGTGCATGTTCGGTCCCATGGCCGTCACGTACCACATCGTCATGGCGAATCCGCCCACGGCGGAGCGCCTGCTGCCGGCCGGGATGATCGACCGCGCCAACGAAGGCGTGGCGCGCGCTCGGCGCGGCGATCGTACCTACATTCCGCTCTCGTCGTTCCAACGCCCGGTCGTGGCGAGCACGATCATCAGCAACAACGTGCAGGTGGTGTTCCTGACGTTCGCGTTCGGCATCACCGCGGGTATTCTCACGGTCGTCCTGCTGCTGTTCAATGGCGTGAGCATGGGCGCCGCGCTGGGGCTCTACGCGAGCCGGGGCATCTTCTCGCAGATCGGCGAGTTCGTGGTGCCGCACAGCGTATTCGAGCTGAGTGCCATCTGCATCGCCGCAGGGGGCGGGCTGCTGCTGGGCACAGCGCTGCTCCTGCCGGGCGCGCTCACACGCAAGGAAGCACTCGTGGTGAAGGGGAGACGCGCGGTGCGACTGCTCTCGGCCGCCGTCATCATGCTCATCTTCGCGGGCACGATCGAGGGGCTCATCTCGCCGCGCACCGACATTCCGCTGGGCATCAAGTTCGGCATTGCCGGGTTGTCCGCGCTGGCGCTCCTGTCGTATGCGTCGCTCGGTGGCCGCGGCGCGGAGGACGCAGTCCCCGGCGAGGAGTTCGGCTACAGCGACGAGCGGGCCTTGATGTCCAGATAGCGGTTGATCACCGCCGGCGTCATCGCGTGCGGTGACACGTCGAGCACCGACACGCCGGCGCGGCGCATCCGCGTGAGCGCCTCCTCGCGGGCGAGGACCAGCTCTTCCGCGGCCGCGCTCTCGAAGAGCCGGGCCGATGACGCGTCCGGGCCGGGCCGCGCCGCGTCCATCAACTGATCGTTGCGCAGCGCGACGACGAGCAGGAGATGCCGCGCGGCGCTGCGCGCGGTGAGCGCGATCAGCGACTGCGACGCGCGCGCGTCGATCACGTCGGTGAAGAGCACGATGAGCGACCGCTTGCGATGCCGTTTGCCGAGCAGCCGGAAGGCCGCGGCGTAGTCGGGCTCGGTCATCGTCGCCACCGCGGGGATGAGCGCACGCCGGATGCGCTCGAGTGCGTCGGCACCGCGCGAGGCGGGCACGAAGGCGCGGACCTGATCGTCGAACAGCAGCAACCCCACCTCGTCGCGCGACTGGGCGGCGACATCGGCCAGCAGCGTAGCGGACGACAGCGCGTACTCGAAGCGCGGCAGCTCGCCGGAGAGCTGCGTCATCATGCGCCCGGCATCCACCGCGATCATCACGGTCTGTCCCTGTTCCACGGTGTACTCGCGGCTGATGAGCTTGTGCCGCCGCGCCGTGGCCTTCCAGTCGATGCGGCGCGGGTCGTCGCCGCGCACGTATTCGCGCAGATTGCTGAACGTGCTCCCCTGGCCGCGGCGGCGGACGCTCCGCACACCCGCATCGCGCAGCCGGTGGTGCAGCGTGAGCAGGCGGTAGCGTCGCACGCCGGTCATCGAGGGCGTCACCAGCACCGTGTCATCCGACTGGTAGCGCAGCGTGC
This sequence comes from Gemmatimonadaceae bacterium, assembly GCA_050733555.1. Taxonomy (GTDB): domain Bacteria; phylum Gemmatimonadota; class Gemmatimonadetes; order Gemmatimonadales; family Gemmatimonadaceae; genus JADGGM01. The sequence goes on from JBOHTE010000179.1 coordinate 5,997, forward strand.
GCTGCACGAGTCCCAGCCGCGACTGCATGCGGAGCGCGATCGGACCGAGTGGCCAGAGGCCGCGCTCCCGCCCCGTGAGCGCAATCGGGAGCCGGAGCTCGCGGCCCGGCTCGAGGCGATGCGGCGGTCGCGCGTGTGCGGTCACCGCCGGCTGCTCACCCGGAGGGCGTACGGCGCGCGGCAACTGGTCGAAGACGCGCACCGTGAGGGGAGCGCGCATCCGGGCGCGGAGCACGTAGCTGCCTGCGTCATCGTCGCCGATGCCGAGCGTGGCCGGGACGTTGCGCTCCACGTGCACCTGCCACGCCGCCGGGATCGTGAGTGCGTCGAACAGCACGATGACCATGAGGAGCGCCAGCACCGGCAGCGCGACGGCAACGATGTGCTCGCGTCCCGCGACGATCCAGACGAGTGCGCTGAGCGCCACGACGAGGGCGAGCCGGCGCGTGGGAAGATACCCGCCGAGCGGCGAATGCAGCGCGTAGGCAAAAACGCGCGCCCAGCGTGTTCCGCCGCCGCCCGCCACCGCCGCATCGGTCACTTCGGCGCGACCACGCGCGTGAGCACTGCCTCCAGCACGTCGTCGCTCGATCGTCCTTCCACTTCGATCTCGGGCGCGAGAACCACGCGGTGGCGCAGGACGGGGAACGCGTAGTCCTTCACATCATCGGGCGTCACGTAGTCGCGTCCCGCCATGAGCGCAGCCGCGCGCGCCACGCGAAAGAGCGCTACCGTGGCCCGTGGCGATCCGCCCAGCACCAGCGCGGTATCCTCGCGCGTGGCGCGGACCACGGCCGCGATGTACTCCTGCACTTCCTGCGCGACGCGCACCTGGTCCACCATTTCGCGCAGCGCGCGGCAGCTCTCCGCATCCAGCACGGGCTCCATGGCCACGCTGCTGGCGCGCTCGGCGTCGAAGCCACCGGCGTAGAGGTTCAGCATCTTCAATTCGGCATCGAGTGCCGGATACGGCACCTTGATCTTGAGCAGGAAGCGATCGAGCTGCGCCTCAGGCAGCGGATACGTCCCCTCGTACTCCACCGGGTTCTGCGTGGCAAATACGGTGAAGAGATCGCCGAGCGCATGGGCGGCGCCGTCCACCGTGCACTGTCGCTCCTGCATGGCTTCGAGCAATGCGGCCTGGGTCTTGGCGGGAGCACGATTGATCTCGTCGGCGAGCAGCAGGTCGGTGAAAACCGGACCGGGATGAAATTCCGCCGCGCTGCCGCCGTCGCGCAGAATGGCAATGCCGGTGATGTCCGATGGCATGAGGTCGGGCGTGAACTGAATGCGTCCGAAGCGGGTGTTGAGCGCGGCGGCCAGCGTGCGCACCAGCAGCGTCTTCGCCGTTCCCGGCACCCCTTCCAGAAGCGCGTGTCCCCGGGCGAGAAACGCCACGAGGGCTTCGTCAATCACCGTGTCCTGTCCCACGACGCGCGTCGCGACCGCGGCGCGAACGCGCTGCACGGACTCGGCGACCTGCTCGGCTGTCATCACTGGGAAAATGTCCTCTCGATGTGGGCCACTGCGGCGCCGACGCGAAGCCACTCGGCGCGAGGAAGATGGGGATCGTCGAGCGCCGTGCGCATCAGAGCCAGATCCGGCGCGAGCGCCGGCGCGCGCGCCGCCAGCAGCGACAGGTACGCCTGGTCATTGAGCGTACCCGTCGCGCCAAGCGGATGGCGGCGGCGCAGGCCGCGCACGAGCCGGCGCGTGGCCAGCCGCGTGGCGTCGATCTGCTCGTAGGCGCGTGAGAGCGCTCCCACGTGCTCGAACGGCGATCGTCGTTCGATGGAGCGCCGCGCGATGGGCGCGATGGGGCGCACGCTCAACGCCAGCAGCAGAATCAATCCGGCCACGCCGAGCTGCACGACGACGCGGCCCGGTGGCGTGTGCACGAGAGCGTCCCGTACGACCGCCGGCAGTGATTCTCCCTGACCGAATCCCTGGTGATACTCGTCGAAGACGATCGCGCGATCGTGCGCCGGGTCGAGCTGTTCGAGCAGTCGCACCACGAGCACGGCGCCCTGATCATATCGCAGCGCGCTGTTCGACAGGAAGCTGGCATCGGACACGACGATGACGCTGCCGCGGCCAAAGGCCCGTTGCGCGATCAGCGGAACCTTTTGCGCGCCATACATCGCGCGAGCCAGCATCTGCATCCCGGCTGGAAAGTGCGGCACCGTGTCGGCGCTGTCCCGGGGCACCGGGCGCAGATACGTCCGGAAGTGAAGTCCCGGCGCATGTGCCGCCCTGGCAATGCGCGATTCCTGATGCCAGGGAATGCCAGGATACCGTACGGAATCCGCATCCAGGTCGAAGGTGAGATCGGATTGCTTCACGCCGAGTGAATCCGTGAGCGGCCCATCGGACGGAATCTCCACGAGCGCCGCTGCGCCGCGGCGCACCGCGTCCAGCAGGGCACCCGTCTCGGTGGCGCTGGGGGCGACTTGCGGTTCGAGCACGACGTACACCGGAACGGTGTCGAGCGTGGCGTTCCAGGGCGCCACGCGGCGCCCGGTGCGCCAGCCCAGTTGCGCGATCACCTCGTACAGCCCGCGCATGCCGTTCAGTCCCAGGGCATAGGACGAATGGCCGCTCGCACGATCCTCCGGTTGCGTCGGTCGGCCGAACAACACCGCGGCGAGCAGCAGGATGGCGATGATGGGGAAGATGGTGCGTGGTCCGAGCCACCGATCAATGCGCCGCTCAGCCATTCGGCCTCACGATGGGCATTGCGAGTGCCTGAAGCCGCAGGTAGCGATCCCTGTCGCAGTGCCCCACGCCGTAGATCACGGATTCATAGGACCGCGCGAACTCGCGGAAGCGACCGAGCAGGGAGGACGAGCGTGCGCGCAGTTCGCGCACGTAGTCGCCAATGGTCTTGGAGGGATGCAGGCGGATCTGCTGCTGCCGTGCGGCAGCCTCGAGCAGCGCGGCGTAGAGTGCATGGGCCGCGTCGGTGAAATTTCCCGTCGCCGCCAGTTCGTTCGCCGCGGCCCAGGAATCCAGACCCCGGCGGTTGCCGGCCGAATCCCAGCGCAGCCCCTCGGCGCGCATCCGCGAGCGCTGATATGCCAGGTACCCGCCCCGCACGATGATGGCGGCGAGCGCGAGCGCGAGCAGCGCGACAACCGTCCAGAAGACAGGCGACGAATGCGGTGTGCTGTGCAGCAGACCGCCCAGCAGCGCCAGCACGCGATGCCACAGGTCGACGATCCATCCCCAGAGTCGCTCCCAGAGCGTGAAGCGATTGAACTCCGGTCTGGCGAAGACGGAGTAGACGGCCGCGCGGATCGTGGAGTCAGGCAGCTGGGCGACGAGTGGAAGCGGCACGGGGCTCGAGCTGGGGCGGGGACGGATGAGCGCGGTGATGGTCAAAGATACGCGCGCGGGTCACTTGCGCACCACGCCTTCGATGCCGCCGGCAATGAGCGACGCGATGTTGGCGAGGATCACGGGGCGCAGCGCGCCCCCGGGCGACACCAGATACTTGGGTTCCCATATGGGGTGGAACCACTGCTTGAATTCGCGAATCCCCTGAAAATTGTAGAACCGCTCCCCGTGGCCGAACACGGCCTGCCCGAGCTGGTTCCACAACGGAGCAACGGTTGACGCATGCAATCCCGACAGCGGCGCCATGCCGAGGTTGAACCAGCGGAAGCCCTGCGCCCGTCCCCAGAGCATGTACTCCGCGAGCGCGTAGCGCATGATCCCCGGCGGCGACGCCGCCGCGAAGCGCATGACGTCGGCTTCGATTTCCTCCTGCGATCCCGAGAGCCAGCTGTTGACGAAGGCGATGATCCGGCCGTCGCGCCGCACGACGCCCGTGGGGAACCGCCGCATGTACGACTCGTCGAAACGCCCCAGCGAGAATCGCTTTTCGCGCGCCTTCTTGCTGGCCAGCCATTCGTCGGACACCGGCCGCAGTTCGCCCACCAGCGCCGCAACACCCTCCGGCGGCACGACCTCGAAGGTGCATCCCTCGCTGGTCGCCTTGCGCCAGACCTTGCGCAGGGTGCGGCGGTCGGGTCCGTCGAGTGTGAAGTCGGCGAGGCTGACGCGCGCTTCCTCGCCCAGCTTCACCACCGTGAGCCCGAGGTCGAGATAGTGATACAACTGCTCGCGACCCACCTTGTAGAACACCGCCCACCCGCCATGCTGATCACAGAGCTGCACGAATGCTCGTGCGAGGCCGGCGACCTGGTCGCGCGGCGCAACCGGGTCACCGAGCGCGACCCAGCTGCGGCCCGCCACGCTGTACATCACGAAGCCGGAGTGGGTGTCGTTCAGCAGCAGGGTCTTGTCGCCGAGATACACGAGATTGGCCGCGGCATCAGTGGACGCGGCGACAATGGGCGCGACGGTCTCCAGATCGGCGGCGTGCGGCAGCGCGCGTTTGGGGCGCGCGGGGCGAATGAGCCGGGCGCTGGCGAGAATGATGAGCATGGCGACCACGCCCGCCGACGCCCGGAGAAACCGGGGTGCCTGCCCGTGCACGGAAAAATTCCAGAACAGTCCCGCGTCCAGCGCCGGTTTGCCGAACGAGAGCACCCCGAGCGCGATGGAGCCGAGCACGACGAGCAGGATTGCCGCGATCCAGCCGGCGCTGAAGCGCTCTTCGAGCAGACTGGCCTTGCGGTAGAAATAGCGGCGGCTGGCGATGAGCGCACCGAGCATCACCGAGAGGAGAATCGCCTCCTCGTAGTCGAACTCCTTGAGCAGGCAGAAGAGGATGCCCGCACCGAGCAGCAGGGCGGCGAGGTGGTACGCGGCATCCAGTCTGCGCTGCAGGCCGCGCGCGAGCAGGAGCAGTGCCGCGCCCGCGAGACTGCCAAAGAAGTGCGAGACCTCAATGACGGGGAGCGGGAGAAAGGCGCCGAGCCATCCCAGCCGACCGGCCAGCGCCGGCGTCGCACCGGAGAACAGCAGAATCGCGCCGGCCAGGAACGTCGTCGCGGCGAGCACACGCGGCACCACCGCTGGCGCGACGTGCCCGGTGATGCGCGCGAGGCGGCGCAGCACCTGTTTCTTGCGCAGCAGGAAACCGAGCACGCAGAGCGCGGCGAACAGTACCGTGGGCGCGAGATAGTGTATGGCCCTTGGTGCGGCGGCTCTCAGCGGCTCTGGGAGTTGCGCGAGCAGGTCCTGAAGCGGCACGGCGATTCAGCCGTCGCGCGCGACGGTACGGCATTCGGCGCGCAGCGGACAGCGGTCGCACCGTCGCACGCGAGCCGTACAGATGAGCGCGCCAAGTTCCATGAGCGCCTGATTGTGCGTGTACGCTGCGGAACCGGTTCGTGGCAGCAACTGCTCGGCCAGCGTCCAGAGGGCACGGCGCGTGGCGGCTACACGCGGATCGAGATCGGGCGCGAAGACGCGCCGCAGCACGCGCGCGACGTTGGTGTCCACGAGCGGGGCGCGGCGCTCGTACGCGAACGAGGCGACCGCGCCCGCCGTATAGGCTCCGATGCCCGGAAGCTTGCGCAGTGCGCCGGGATCCGATGGGAGCGTCGCCGGCCCGCCATCGCCCACGACCGTCCGGGCCAGCCTGTGCAGGTTGCGGGCCCGCGCGTAGTAGCCCAATCCCGACCAGGCTTCCATGACGCGCCGGGGCCGGGCACGCGCCACGGATTCCAGCGTCGGGAACCGATCCAGAAATTCCGAGTATTTGAGAAGCACGCGCGACACCTGCGTCTGCTGCAGCATGAGTTCCGACACCAGCACGCGGTAGGGGTCGCGCGTGCGTCGCCATGGAAGGTCCCGGTGATGTGCGCGATACCACGCGCGCAGCTTGCGGCCAAAGCGCGCTCGCATATCCGCCGGCACGGCGCCCGGGATGAGGCGCGCCCGGCACATTACGGACGGCACGAGCGGATGGAAACGTTCACGGGGGGCAGTGGCCGCAGGGCATTCGCAGTGGAAGCTAACGAAGGTGGGAGCCGCTGCAACGACGCTCCCGCTGGTGTTGCCTGATGGCTGTCTCGTACATCCTTACAGGACGCGGCCGCTGCCGCATCCCACTTCTACCCCGTTCGGGGCTGTGTTCCCCGCGTGATGGAGACTTGCATGAAGCCCAGCCGTCTCACGGCGCTCGCGGCATTCGCATCGGTCGCGACCGCCATGACGCTGCCTGCCCAGGGTGTGATCTCGTATGCGCCGGGCGTCAGACGCTATCATCTGGTGTCGGTGATCAACCGGACACAGGAAGTGCAGGGGCAGAAGATGGAGTTCAAGATCACGAACGAGCAGCAGGTTTCGCTCTCGCTGGCGCCGCACGGCAAGGACACGCTCGACTTCGCGCTCACACTCGATTCCACATCACTGTCGTCGGATCGGCCGGAGCTGCAGTTGCCGGACGTGAGTCAGATGAAGGGGACCCGGGTCAGCGGCGCGATGTCACGCTCCGGCAAGGTCCTCCATTTTGTGTCGAACAAGTCCGCCACGGATGACGACACCAAGAGTCTGGTGGAAGGGATGACGCGATTCCTCATCGCGCCGCCCCCGAACGCGAAGGTCGGTACGAGCTGGGTGGACACGACCACCAGCACCGTGCAGCGCGACGGCGCGCAACTGGACATGCGCACCATCACGACATCCACGATCCTGGGGGACACGGTGTACGAAGGCCAGAAAGCGTTGCGTGTGCAGCGCAACCTGATCCTGTCGCTGCACGGCACGCAGAGCCAGCAGGGCCAGCAGTGGAAGGTAGATGGCGATGGGACGGGGAGCGGGATGTACTACGTGAGTGCCGCTGGTGTCTATCTGGGCTCCGACGCCATGCAGAGCATGAACATGAAGGTCGCGCCGCCCTCCGGGGATGCCATACCCGTCGAGCAGGTGGTGACGTCCAAGGTCGAACTGCTCGGAGCAGGGAGCCAGTGAGACAGGATGGCGGCGGGGTAGAGACGGTCTGACCCTCAGTGAGGAGAGCGGCTCTGACCCTCAGTGAGGAGAGCGGCTCTGCCCCTCAGGTGGAGAGCGGCTCTGACCCTCAGTTCATTCGTCCGATCCTGCCCGCCTGTCCTTCTTGCGCTCCGCGCGCCGCTTCTTCTCGCGCAGCCGCCGCTCCTTCGCGGCGATTGAGGGCCGCGTGGGAACGCGCGTGCGCGGCACCGCGAGCGCGCGGCGCACGAGCTCGACGAGACGCGCTTCGGCGGCCTCGCGATTGCGGCGCTGACTCCGGTGC
>JBOHTE010000180.1:0-1514 GCA_050733555.1 Gemmatimonadaceae bacterium
CGCGATTTTGGCGGGCGCATCGCGTCGAAAGGTGTGGCCGGCATCGTGTACGGGCCGCTCACCAGCGAAGTGCGCTATGCGGTGACGAACGAGGAAGAATGGAACGGGCTCGCCGCACTGCAGCGGCATGCGCCAGTCTGCCTGTCCTGTCCACACGGAGCCGTGCGGACCGCATGTGTCGTGGGCGACACCGTGGTCTGGGAGGACGACCCGCCTCCCGAGATGGCGCGCCTCGAGCCCGCCCTGCGTCGCTTCGCCGGGGCCGCGGGCCTCGACTTCGTGCAACTCGCCCTCGCTCCCGCGCCAGACGAGGATGCCGTCGTGGATATCCAGACTCGTCCCCGCTTCGAGTTCTTCGGTAATGCCGCCCGGCGACGCGTGGTGGCGGCAATCGTCCGTATCCTCACCGGGGCCGCTTCGCGGAACGGACACGATGTCGCGTTGATCGCGTCGAGTGGTCCCGCATGATACTCGTGTGCGGGGGCCTGGCGGATAGCGTGACCGAGTTGGTGTGCGCCCGGTTGACCGAGAGCGGATATCCCTATCGTCTACTCGATCTCGCGAGCTACCCCGCCGGATATCGGGTGAAATGGCACTGGCTGGGTTCGACCCCCGCCGGCTACATCGCCGGGCCGGACTGGAAGATCGATCTGGACGAAATAACTGGCGTCTACGTGCGGCTCCTCGGCGAGGAGGGCCGTCTCGCACCGCCCGATCTGGCGATTGACGACTCCACGGCAGTGCGTTTCGAATCCGATTCCGGTCTGCTGGCGCTGCTCGAAGATCTGCCCTGTGCGGTGGTCAATCGCGTTGGCGGGGGCATGTCCAACAACAGCAAGGTGTACCAGGCGCTGGTCGTGCGCCGCTGCGGCCTGCTGACCCCTCCCACACTCGTCACCAACGACCCCGATGCCGCGCGTCGTTTCCACGACGAATTCGGCGGCGAGATCATCTACAAGTCCCTGAGCGGGGCGCGTTCGATTGTCAGACGCGTTGGTCCCGAGCAGCTCGAGCGGCTCGCGCTGCTGCATCACAGCCCCGCGCAGTTCCAGGCATTCATACCGGGCGACAACGTCCGTGTGCACACGGTGGGCGACCAGCTCTTCGCCACCCGCATTCACTCGGAGACGGTGGACTACCGGTACGCCAGCCGCGAGGGCGGGCACGTCGAGATGGAGCCGGCTACGTTGCCAGCCGCCGTCGCCGAATCCTGCCTGGCCCTCGCCCGCGAGATGGACCTGCTGCTCGCGGGCATCGACCTCAAGCAGACGCCCGATGGCGACGTCTACTGCTTCGAGGTGAATCCCTGCCCGGGCTTCCTGTATTACGAGCGATATACGCATCAGCCGATCAGTGCGGCGCTCGCCGATCTGCTTCGCGACGGAGCGCCGCGTCACCGGTTCGAAGGAGCGACGCCTATGAGATGAACTCGCGGGACGGGTTGGTACGCAGGCCATGCAGCTCATGATCATCAACGCACGGACAAGAAGAGGTCACGATGCCAAAATCCGATC
>JBOHTE010000181.1:0-15072 GCA_050733555.1 Gemmatimonadaceae bacterium
GCCGCGCTTGTTGCCGGCGCGCTCGCCGCCTGCGCGCCGGCGCGTACGGTTCCCAGCCGCGTCGCGCCCGAGCCGCCGGTTGCCGTGCCCACGCCCGATACGCACGTCGCGTCCACGCGCACGCTCGTCAGGTCGCAACGGGCGCTCTTCCGTGGCGCGGTGGATTCGCTCGCGGATCAGTCCCAGTTCCGCAACGCGAACTGGGGGATCCTCGTGGTGGATCCCCAGACGGGCGACACCCTGTACTCGCGTAACGCCGGCAAGCTGTTCATGCCGGCGTCGAACATGAAGATCGTGACGGCGTCCGTGGCGCTCGCGCAGCTCGGCGCGGATTTCCAGTTCCGCACGACGTTCACGACCACTCGCGCGGTGTGCGCGGGCGTGCTGCACGGTGATCTCATCGTGAATGGCCGGGGCGATCCGAGCTTCAGCGACAGCATGCGCGGCGATGCCATGGCGCCCATGGCGGAGATCGCGGATTCACTGGCGGCGCGCGGCATTCACGCGATCACCGGCCACGTGGTGCCGGGTCCCGATCCGTTCACCGGCCCCACGCTGGGCTACGGCTGGTCGTGGGACGATCTGGACGCGTCGTACAGCGCGGGAGTGGATGCGCTCTTCTTCAACGAAGGCTTCGCGCAGCTCGTGGTTCAGGGCGGCTCCCACATCGGGAGCCGGGTGCACGCCACGCTCATTCCCGCGGCGCAGTATCCGACACTCCACCTGCTGGCCCGCACCGGATTTCCGCCGGACACGGGCGCGGCCGCGCTGGCGCGCGCGCGATTCCACCGGCGCAGCGACGTGGCGCTGGAGACGGCGCTCGACACGCTTACGCGCGCCGTGATCGTGAGCGGGCTCATTGCACCGGAGCAGACGGATACGCTCGAGATCGTGTATCCGGACCAGCAGTCCGCCTTCGTGGCGGCGCTGCGCACGGCGATCGCAGCGCGTGGCATCAAACTCCGGCGACACACGACCGTGACCGCGTGCGGCGGGCACACGCGCGTGAATGCGCCCGACACGCTGTTCGTGTACCAGTCGCCGCCGCTCCGCGACATTCTCCACGCGATGCTCAAGCCGTCGCAGAACCAGATCGCCGAACTGCTGCTGCGCACCATCGCGCTGGAGAAGACCGGCGTGGGACGCGCCGACAGCGGCGCCGCCGTCGTGAAGCGGCAGCTCGCGGCGTGGGGTGTGGCACCGGATGGCATCGTCATGCGCGACGGGAGCGGACTCTCGCGCTACGACTACGTGACGCCGGAGACGCTCGTCCGCATCCTGGATGCGGTACGCAAGGACACGGCGTCGTTCGCGCCGTTCTACGACGGGCTGCCGGTGGCCGGCGTGGACGGCACGCTCGGCGGTCGCATGCGCGGCACGCCGGCGCAGGGGAACGTGCACGCGAAGACCGGCTCCGTGGCCAATGCGCGCTCGCTCTCCGGCTACGTGACGACGGCCGACGGGCACACGCTGATTTTCAGCGTGCTGTGCAACAACTGGACGGTGCCGGCGCGTCAGGTGACGCAGGTGCAGGATGAGATTGCCGAGGCACTGGCGGCGTTCACGATGGGAGGCACGGGCTGAGTGCTGGGCGTCGCTGAAGCGAGCGCACGCATTCTCGCGGGGATTGAGCCGCTTGGCGTCGAGCGCGTGGCGCTGCTCGACGCGGCGGGACGCGTGCTCGCCACGCCGGTGACCTCGCCCCTCACGCTGCCGGCATGGGACAACTCCGCCATGGACGGCTACGCGGTGCGCGCCGCGGACATCGAGAACGCGAGTGAACGCGCGCCGGTGTCGCTGCGCGTGCTCGAGTCGGTGCAGGCGGGAGAGTTCCCCTCGCGGCCCATCGCGGCGGGCACCGCGATCCGCATCATGACCGGGGCACCGGTGCCGGAGGGAGCGGACTCGGTGGTGCGCGTGGAGGACACGAACGGCGCGACGGATGTGGTCGTGATTACGAGCGCGCGCGACGTGCGGCGCAACATCCGGCCGCGGGGCGAGGACATCGAGGCCGGCGTGGTCGTGCTCGATCGTGGCACGCCGCTCGGTGCGGCGCAGATCGGCGTGCTCGCGTCGGTGGGCGCGGCCAGCGTGGACGTGTACCGCCGGCCGCGCGTGGCCTTCATGAGCTCGGGCGACGAGATCGTGGACCTCGACCGCTTTCACGAGGCGCTCGCCGGCCGGAAGATCGTGACGTCGAACAGCTACACGCTGCACACGCTGATTCGTGCGGCGGGCGGCGAGCCGCTGAATCTCGGGATCGCGCGCGACGATCCGGCGGATCTGCGCGAGCGCATGCAGCGCGCCATGGGCTGCGATCTGCTCATCACGTCGGCGGGCATGTCGGCGGGCGAGTACGACTACGTGCGTACGGTGCTCGCGGAGCTCGGCGTGACGCTCGACGTGTGGAAGGTGCGCATGCGCCCCGGCGCGCCGCTGGGCTTCGGGCGATTGCATGGGATGCCATGGATCGGACTGCCCGGCAATCCGGTGTCCACCATGGTCACCTTCGAGCTGTTCGTGCAACCGGTGCTGCGCCGCATGCAGGGCCACACGCGGCTCTTCCGCCGGCCGGTGGCCGTGACGCTCGAGGAACCGGTGAAGATCGGCGCGAAGCTCACGCACTTTCTCCGCGCCATCGTGACGGTGCGCGAGGATGGATCGCTCGGTGCGCGGCTCACGGGTCCGCAGGGATCCGGGATCCTGACGTCCATGTCGCTCGCGAATGCCCTGCTCGTCGTGCCCGAGGACCGGCCACAGGTGGCAGCCGGCGAAACGCTGCACGCCCTGCTGCTCGCCGAGGACGCATCGCTCGCCACGCACTTCGCGCTGTGACGGCGTGACGGAGAGGGTTGGCGGGGCGCTGGTGGCGGAACTCGAGCGGCGGTTCGTGACCGCCGTCGAACCGGTGAGCGCAGGTGCGTTGCACTTTGCGCTGCTCAAACCGGCCAATTCGGACACGCTCATCAGCGAGGAGGATTTTGTCCGCGACGACCGCCTGCCCTACTGGGCCGACCTGTGGCCGTCGGCCCGCGCGCTCGCGGAGTGGGTGGTGCATGAGCCGGGCACGCGGCACACGGCGCTGGAACTCGGCTGCGGGCTGGGGCTGGTGACGACCTCGGCCATGCACGCCGGATTCGACGTCACGGCCACGGACTATTACGAGGACGCCCTGCGCTTCACGCGCGCGAACGCCTGGCGCGCCATGGGGCGTGAGCCGCGTACGCGGCTCGTGGATTGGCGTGAGCTACCCGCGGACCTGGGCACCTACGATCTCGTCCTCGCGTCCGATGTACTGTACGAGCCCACGTACGCGCATCTCATGGCCAGCGCCCTCTCGCGCTCGATCGCCTCGACGGGAGTGGCGGTGATCGCGGATCCCGGCCGGCTGTCCGCGGAAGCCTTCCTGCAACTGTGCAGCGGGAACGGCCTGCGCGTGGAGTCCACCGAGGAGCGGCCGTACGCGGACGGGGACATCCGGCAGACCATCCGGCTGCACCACATCCGGCGAGTGGACGCGGAAGACGCCCGCGCGGTATGATACAGGGAGAGCGCCGGAAACCTTCACCGCGACATTTCGTAGTGCGTGAGGAGACCTTCACCCGGAGCGCGCGCCATGATTGCCGCCATCGTACGACTGTTTGCCCTTCGCCCGCTGCTCACCATGGCAATCCTGGGGATTCCGCTGCTCCTCATCATTGGCGTGGGGCTGTTCGCCATTCTGGCGTTCAAGTTCCTGCTCTTCATCGTGCTGCCGGTCGTGGTGGTGATCTGGCTGGTGCGCACGGTGTTCAGGTCGAGTGACCGGCCGGCGAGCTGATCGGCGGCGCGCACCATAACCCATCTTCATGAACGCCGACGAGATCAGGGCAAAGCAGGCGCCGCTCAAGCAGCTCTACCGTGAGCACCCTGAAGCGGCGCTCATCACGCTCACGGCGCACGGGACGATCGGGGAAGAGGTAACCTGCAGCGTCGCCACGGGCCGCGCACTCGCCGCCGCGGGACTGCACCGCGCCACGGGCGGGACGGGGCTCAACGTCTGCTCGGGCGACATGCTGCTGGAAGCGCTGGTTGCCTGCGCCGGCGTCACGATGTCCGCCGTGGCCACGGCGCTCGGCATCACACTGCGCAGCGGAGCGGTCGCCGCCGAAGGCGACCTGGACTTCCGCGGCACCCTCGGCGTGGCGAAGGATGTGGCCGTGGGATTTCAACGCATCCGCGTGCGCTTCGCGGTGGACACCGACGCAGGCGCGGCCGAACGGGAGAAGCTGCTCGAGCTGACGCGGCGCTACTGCGTGGTGTATCAGACGCTCGTGGCGGGCGTACCGGTCGAGATGTCGTACGACGGCGAGGCCTGAAGACGCGCCGCTGCAGACCTCACGCCACCCTGCGCCGCCGCCGTCCCGTCGTGGGCGACAGATCGATCAGGAGCGCGATCACGATTCCCACGACCGGCCAGAGCGTCCACTGTCCGCCGAACCAGTGGAGCACCACCGTATACCAGAGCAGCGTGGTGGGGAGAAAGATGAATCCCAGCACCGGCCAGAGCAGCGCAGTGAAGAGTCCGGTGAACCACGTGCTGAAGAACCAGAGCAGCAGGATGACGATACGTGGCGCCGCGAGCGCGATGAGTGCGAGCAGACAGGGCATCCGGGCACACCTCCTGGTTCACGGCCCTGCATGGCGTACGGTAGTGACGCGCTCAGGGTTTCTGACCAGAACGCATCAACCGTACCGCGATACGGCCACGGCCGGTGCTCCGGCGAGCTCCGCGAGCACCGCCCGCAGAATGTCCATCATCCTCCGGTTCGTCTCCGCATCCTTCACGGTCACGCGCACCATGCGATCGTCGAAGCAGCGGCCCATCTCGCGCACGTCGCGCAGGAACAGGTTGCGAGTTCGGCACGCAGCAACGAGCGCGGCCGCATCGGGCTGAGTGGCCGGAAGGTGACAGAGGAGGAAATTGGCACAGCCGGATACCACGTCCCACTCGAGTGTGCGCAGCTCCGCGGCGAGCGCCGCTCGCAGCGCGTGCGTCTCCCGCCACCGCTCACGGTAGTAGCCCACGCTGCGTAGCGCCTCGCACGCGGCAATCTGCGCCGGCAGACTCACCGACCAGGGGGGCGCGACCGCGCGCAGCTCGCGCATGAGCGCAGCAGGCCCGCAGAGATAGCCCGCGCGGACGCCGCTCAGCGCATACATCTTGGACATGGACTTGCAGATCACGACGTTGGGCGAGCGCGCCGCGAATAGTTCGAGTGACTGTCCCGCGCCGGCGTACTCCACGTAAGTCTCGTCAATCCAGAAGCGTGTATGAGCGGGCGCGCGGGACATCACGGCCTCGAGGATCTCGCGCGGCACGTGCTGCCCCGTCGGACTGTTCGGATTCACGAGGACAACCCAGTCATAGCCCTGCTCTGTCCGGCGCGAGAGTTCGTCGGGATCCACCGCCCAACCCCGCGCGCGATCGAGGGTGAGGCGATCCACCTGGCAGCTGATCACGCGCTCGAGCACGTGCGCGTACTCGCCGTACGTGGGGTCCAGCATGAGCACGCGCGAGTCGTGGTGCAGCCACTCGCGCAAGGCGAGAAAGATCAGGTCGGAGGAGCCCGCACCGGGGAGAACGCTGTCCGCATCCACCCGCCGCGCGCGCGCGATCACGCGGCGCATGCCGTCGCCCGACGTTGGCGGCGAGGTGCGCAGCGCCCAGGCGAGATGCGCCGCCAGCGCATCGATCACCCGGGGAGCGGGATCGAACCACGCATCGAGCACATCGGCGCTGATGACATCGTGCCGGCGCGCCAGTGCATCGAACTCGTCACCGATGGCGTCGAAAAACGCGCCGCCGTGATAACACGCGTCGTGCGGGGAGGACGCGTCGCGCGACGGGAGATGGATGTCGGGCATGGCACAGTCCGGTTCCGGGGGCAGGCTCACCGCCAGCATGGTCCTTGCGGTACAACGACTGACTGAAGATGGAGATGCACAGTCCAGCCGTCGAGTCCGGAACGCCATCGGAGTACGACCTGCATGTCTCTCTGGCCCCTCCTCATTTACTTCGTGATTCTGCTCCTGCTCGTGGGAGCAATGCTCGCGCTGTCGTACGTGCTGGGTCAGCGGCACAGCACCCCGGGCAGGGGAACACCATACGAGGGAGGGATCGTGTCGGAGGGTTCGGCGCGCGTGCGCTTCCCCGCCGAGTTCTATCTCGTCGCCGTGTTCTTCGTGGTGTTCGACCTCGAAGCCGTCTTCCTGTTCGCGTGGGCCGTGGCGAGTCGTACGCTCGGGTGGCCGGGCTATTTCGAGGCGCTGGTATTCACCGGCGTGCTCGTGCTGACGCTCGTGTATCTGTGGGGCATCGGCGCGCTCGACTGGGGACATGTGCACGGCGTGCGGCGTGCCCGGGGGCGCCTCCCATGAAATGGTCCGTGGAGACTCCGCATGCGCCGGTGGAGATCGGCACGCGCGCGCAGTCCGACGATGACGCCATGCGCCGCACGCTCGTCATGTCGCGCCTGCAGGATCTGCTCGCCTGGGGGCGCAAGAACTCCATCTGGCCGTTCGGCTTTGGCCTCTCCTGCTGCTTCGTGGAGCTGGCGACGAGCATCACGAGCAAGTACGACATCGCGCGCTTTGGCGCGGAAGTCATTCGCAACACGCCGCGCGAGGCGGACATGATGGTCATCGCCGGCACGGTGTTCATCAAGATGGCGCCCATCGTGCAGCGGCTCTACGAGCAGATGATGGAGCCCCGCTGGGTGATCTCGATGGGCTCGTGCGCCAATTCGGGCGGCATGTACGACATCTACAGCGTTGTGCAGGGCGTGGACAAGTTTCTGCCCGTCGATGTGTACGTGCCCGGCTGTCCGCCGCGCCCCGACGCGTTCATGGAGGGGCTGCTGTTGCTGCAGCAGGCGGTGGGCACCGAGCGGCGCCCGCTGAGCTGGACGGTGGGCTCGCAGCGGGTCGACCGCGGGCCGCTCCTCTCGCAGCGCGATCTCAAGCGCGCGGAGCGGCAGAAGACGGGGCTGCTCCGCTCGCCGGACCATGTCTGACTGGCCGAACGGGCGCCCATGATCGCCACGGCCGACATCGGTACGCAACTGCACGAGGAATTCAGCTCGGCCATTGTCGGCACGCAGCAGACGCGCGATGGCATCCCCACCATCTGGCTCGCGCGCGACCGTGTGGGCGACGTGATGCGGCATCTCAAGACCGGCGTGGAGCAACCGTACGCGATGCTCTACGATCTCACCGCGATCGACGAGCGCATGCGCACGCATCGCGAGGGCGAGCCCGCGAGCGACTTCACGGTGGTCTATCACCTGCTGTCCTTCGAGCGCAACGCGTATCTGCGACTCAAGGTGGCGCTCTCCGCCAGTGACCTGCACATCCCCACGATCACGCCCATCTGGCCCTCGGCCAACTGGTACGAGCGCGAGATGTGGGACATGTTCGGCATCGAGGTGGACGGTCATCCGCACCTCACGCGGATCCTGATGCCCGACACCTGGGT
Organism: Gemmatimonadaceae bacterium; assembly: GCA_050733555.1. GTDB lineage: Bacteria > Gemmatimonadota > Gemmatimonadetes > Gemmatimonadales > Gemmatimonadaceae > JADGGM01. The sequence goes on from JBOHTE010000181.1 coordinate 7,517, forward strand.
GGGACATCCGCTGCGCAAGGACCACCCGGCGCGCGCGACCGAGATGGGTCCCTACCAGCTCACGCCCGAGAAGGAACAGCGTGAGCAGGAGGCCATGCGCTTCGTGCCCGAGAAGTGGGGAATGCAGCGGCGCAGCGAGGATGCCGATTTCATCTTCCTTAACGTGGGACCGCAGCATCCCGGCACGCACGGCGTGCTGCGCATCGTGCTGCAGCTCGACGGTGAGGAGATCCTGGACGCCGTGCCCGAGATCGGCTTTCACCATCGGGGCGCCGAGAAGATGGGCGAGCGCCAGAGCTGGCACACGTTCATCCCGTACACCGACCGGATCGACTACCTGGGCGGTGTGATGAACAACCTCGCGTATCTCACGGCGTACGAGAAGCTGGCCGGCGTGACGGTGCCGCCGCGCGCGCAGGTGATTCGCGTGATGCTCTCCGAACTGTTCCGCATCATCAGCCATCTCGTCTGGTACGGTACCTTCTCGCAGGATCTCGGCCAGCTCTCCCCGGTGTTCTACACCTTCAATGATCGCGAGCGCGCCTTCGGCATCATCGAGGCGATCTGCGGCGCGCGCATGCACCCCAACTGGTTCCGAATTGGCGGCGTGGCGGATGATCTGCCGCAGGGGTGGGACACCATGTTGCGCGACTTCGTGAAGTATCTCCCGCCGCGGCTCCGCGAGTACGACCGGGAAATCCTGGGCAACCGCATCTTCAAGGCCCGTACGAAGGACGTCGGCGTGTACACGCTGGATGAGGCGATCGACTGGGGCGTGACCGGGCCGAACCTGCGCGCGTGCGGCTTCGAGTGGGACTTCCGCAAGAAGCAGCCGTACTCCGGCTACGAGCAGTTCGACTTCGCGATTCCCACGGCGACGCACGGCGACTGCTACGATCGCGCGGTGGTGCGCGTGGAGGAGATGCGGCAGAGCCTGCGCATCATCGAGCAGTGCATTGACCGCATGCCGCCCGGCCCGGTGAAATCGCTGCAGGCCGCGGCCACGCCGCCGATCAAGGCACACACCATGCACGACATCGAGACGCTGATCACGCATTTCCTGGGCGTGGCGTGGGGCCCGGTGCCGCCGCCGGGCGAGGCACTGGGCGCCATCGAGGCCACCAAGGGAAACAATGGCTATTACCTGGTGAGCGATGGGGATACCACATCGTACCGCACGCGCATTCGTGCGCCGTCGTTCCCGCACATGCAGACGCTTCCCCTGCTCTGCCGCGGACTGATGATCCCGGATCTGCTCGCGATCCTGGGCAGCCTGGACTACGTGCTGGCGGACATTGACCGGTAAGGACGCGACATGGCACTGAGCGCTGATGAGGAACGCGAGATCCAGGAGGAATCGGCGCACTACCCCACGCGGAGCGCCCTCTGCATTGACGCCATGAAGATCGTCCAGCGGCATCGCGGCTGGGTATCGGACGACGCGTTGCGCGACATCGCCGGCTATCTCGGCATGTCCGTGGACGAACTCGATGGGATCGCCACGTTCTACAATCTCATCTTCCGCAAGCCGGTGGGGCGGCACGTGATCATGGTCTGCGACAGCGTGAGCTGCTGGATCATGGGTTCGGAGCGCCTGACGCAGGCGATTGCCACGCGGCTTGGCGTCGCGGCCGGCGGCACCACAGCGGACGAGCGCTTCACGCTCCTGCCCATCGTGTGCCTGGGTGCCTGCGATCATGCACCGGTGCTGATGGTGGATGATGATCTCCATCACGACGTGGAACCCGCCGCGGTGGACGGACTGCTCGATCGCTACCCGTAGCCTGCACGGAGACGTCGATGGTGGAAACGCCGCTCACCCGGAACATGCGCGCCGATGGCGAGGCGCCGGATCTCAAGACATACGAGAAGGCCGGCGGCTACCAGAGCATGCGCAACGCGCTGCGCATGGCGCCGGCCGACATCACGAATCTCGTGAAGGAGTCGAATCTGCGCGGCCGCGGTGGCGCAGGCTTCCCCACCGGACAGAAGTGGAGCTTCGTGCCCATGGGTGACGACGCGCCACGCCCCAAGTACCTCGTGTGCAATGCGGACGAGATGGAGCCCGGCACGTTCAAGGATCGCCTGCTGCTCGAGGGCGATCCGCATCAGCTCATCGAGGGCATGATCATCGCCGCGCACGCGATTCAGGCGGAGGTGGCGTACATCTTCGTCCGCGGCGAGTACGTGCTGGCCGCCGCGCGGCTGCGCGCGGCGATCCGCGAGGCATACGATGCGCACTACCTGGGCAAGCGCATCGCGGGCACGGACCAGGCGCTCGACCTGCACGTGCACGTGAGTGCGGGGCGGTACATGTGCGGCGAGGAGACGGGCCTGCTCAATGCGCTCGAAGGGAAGCGCGCCAACCCGCGAGCCAAGCCACCCTATCCGCAGGTTTCCGGGCTCTGGGGAAAACCCACGATCGTGCAGAACGTCGAGACGCTCTGCAATCTGCCCTGCATCGTGGAGCGCGGCGCGGACTGGTTCAAGGGACTGAGCCGCACGAAGAATGGCGGCACCAAGCTCTATGGCGCGAGCGGCAAGGTGCGCCGCCCGGGACTCTGGGAGCTGCCCATGGGCGCCACCATCCGCGAAATCCTCGAAGAGCACGCGGGCGGCATGCAGGACGGCGTCACCTTCCGGGGCGCGCTCCCCGGCGGCGCGTCCACCGACTTCGTGACCGGAGACCACCTCGACGTCCCCATGGATTTCGATGAGCTGGAGAAGGTCGGGAGCCGGCTGGGCACGGGCACCATGATCATCATGGACGACAGGACCTGTCCGGTGGGGATGTGCTGGAACCTCGAACACTTCTTCGCGCAGGAATCCTGCGGCTGGTGCACGCCGTGCTGGAGCGGATTGCGCTTCGCGGCGCGCACGCTCCGCGCGCTGGAGGACGGACACGGGGCGCCGGGGGATCTCGAGGCGCTCGAGCATCAGGCGTGGTTCTGCGCGCCGGGCAACACATTTTGCGCGCTGGCGCCTGGCGCCGTGGAGCCGTTGCAGAGCGCGCTCCGGTATTTCCGCGCAGACTTCGAGCGACACATCACCGAGCACCGCTGTCCCTGGACCTGAGCAATGCCCACGCTCGTCGTTGACAACCGCCCCTTCCAGGTCCGCGCGGACCAGAATGCGCTCGAGGCGTGTCTGACCCTCAAGCTCGACCTTCCGTACTTCTGCTGGCATCCGGCGCTGGGATCGATAGGCGCGTGCCGCCAGTGCGCGGTCAAGCAATTCAAGGACGACAAGGACACGAAAGGCAAGCTGGTGATGGCGTGCATGACGGCCGTGAGCGACGGCATGCGCATCTCCATTGCGGATGACGACGCGCGACGCTTCCGCGCCTCAGTCATCGAAGGGCTCATGGAGAACCACCCGCACGACTGTCCGGTGTGCGATGAGGGTGGGGAGTGTCACCTGCAGGACATGACCGTGATGACGGGACACGACTATCGCCGCTACCGCTTTCCCAAGCGCACGTTCCGCAATCAGGATCTGGGCCCGTTCCTGAATCACGAGATGAACCGCTGCATCCAGTGCTACCGCTGCGTGCGCTTCTACCGCGAGTACTGCGGCGGCACCGACCTGGACGCCTTCGGCATCAGCGACCGGGTGTTTTTCGGCCGGCAAGGGGACGGGGTGCTGGAGAACGAGTTTGCCGGCAACCTGGCCGAGGTGTGTCCGACGGGCGTGTTCACCGACGCCACGCTGAAGCATCATTACACGCGCAAATGGGACCTGCGCTGGACGCCCTCGGTGTGCGCGCATTGCGGCGTGGGGTGCAACACCTCGCCCGGGGAACGCTACGGCAGCGTGCGCGCGGTGGTGAACCGGTATCACGGCGAGGTGAACAGTTACTTCCTGTGCGATCGGGGCCGCTTCGCCTACGAATATCTGGCCTCGGATCGCCGCGTGCGGCAAGCGCGGGTGCGGGGCGTGGGCACGACGGCGGAGGTGGGACTGGAACATTTGCGGCGGCTGGTGGCCTCGGCCCGGTCCGATCCGCCAGGGCGGCTGCTGGGGATCGGATCGCCGCGGGCATCGCTGGAATCGAATTTCGCGCTGCGGCATCTGGTGGGCCGCGAGCGCTTCTTTGCCGGCATGCGCGACGGCGAGCTGACACTGGTGCGGCGCATGGCCGGGCTGATGGCCTCGGGTTTGGCGCACACTCCCAGCCTGCACGACATCGAACAGTGCGATGCGGCGCTGGTGCTGGGCGAGGACCTTACGCAGTCGGCGGCGCGGCTGGCGCTGAGCCTGCGCCAGGCGATGCGCAACCGGCCGTTGCGGGAGATCTGTGATCCGCTCAAGATTCCGCACTGGCTGGATCACGCCGCGCGCGAGGCGATCCAGGATGCCCATGGGCCGCTGTTCGTGCTCACGCCCGCGCCCACCAAGCTCGACGACATCGCCACCGCCTGCCATCGCGCCGCGCCGGACGATCTGGCGCGTCTGGCGCGGGATACGAATGGCCCGATATTTCAGGCGCTGCTCGGGGCCGAGCGGCCGCTCATCATCAGCGGCGCCAGCTGCGGCAGCCCGGCGCTAATCGAAGCCGCCGCCGCCATGGCCGCGGCCTTGACCGAACGCGGCCGCAAACCGGAGCTGGCCTTCGTGATGCCGGAAGCCAACTCGCTGGGCCTGGCGCTGCTCGATCCGCGCCCGCTCGGGGAAGGCCTGGACCTGGCGCGGTTTGACGACACCGAATGCGTCATCGTGCTCGAAACCGACCTGGAACGGCGCGCCCCGGCCGCCGACGTGGACGCCTTCCTGGACCGGTTTCGCGTACCGCCGGAGGACGCGCTGGGCAATCCGCGCCGGCATCTGGTGGTACTCGATCAGATCACGCACGCGACGGCCGAGGCCGCCGAACTGGTTCTGCCCGCCGCGAGCTGGGCCGAAGGCGACGGCACGTTCGTCAATTACGAGAGCCGGGCGCAGCGCTTTTTCCAGGTGCTCTCGCCCAATCCCGAAGTGCGCGAAAGCTGGCGCTGGCTGGAACAGGCCCAGGGGCGCGAGCAGGAACTCGACGGCCTGCTGCGGACGCTGGCCATGGCCGAGCCCGGCCTGGCCGCAGTGCTCGAAGCCGCTCCGCGCGCCGGCTTCCGCCTGGCGGAACAAAAGATGCCGCGCGAAACGCACCGCTTCAGCGGCCGCACGGCCAAGGACGCCAATGTCGCCGTCAGCGAACCCAAACCGCCTGAAGACCTCGACACCGCGCTGAGCTTCACCATGGAGGGCTACGCCGCGCAGCCCCCGGCGGCACTGACGGCATTTTTCTGGCGTCCGGGCTGGAACTCGCCCCAGGCGCAGCTTGGCTACCAGAACGAGGTCAACCAGTCGCTGCGCGGCGGGGATGCCGGCGTGCGGCTCTTCGACGCCGAGGGCGGGCCGACAGCCCGGCGTGCGGTGGGCGCAGCGGGCACGGCCGCCCCGCCTGCGGCCTGCCAAGCTCAGAAGGGCCGCTGGTGGGTGCTGCGGCAGCCGCACCTGTTTGGCGGCGAGGAATTGAGCGGGCTGGGGCACGCGATCGAGGAGCTCACGCCGGCCGCCTACGTCGCCCTCGGTACCGCCGATGCCGCCGCGGCAGGCTGGACCGAGGGCCAGCCGATGCGGATCGAGTTGGACGGCCGCGCCTATCAAGTGCCGCTGCGCGTGATCGAGGGGCTGGCCACCGGCTTGGCCCTGGTGCCGGCCGGGCGGGCCGCATTCGACGGCGCCGCGCTGCCGGCTTGGTGCGTGCTCGAGCCGACTGAGGGGGCGCGATGAAGGGGCTGGTCAACCTCGTCAGCCCGCATCCGATCTGGTCGCTGCTGGGCGTGCTTTTTTTTGCGCTCAACATCGCCGCGTTTTTGATCTGGGTGGAACGCCGCCTGCTCGCGCTTTGGCAGGACCGCTATGGCCCCAACCGCGTCGGGCCCTTTGGTTTGCTGCAGCCGCTGGCCGATGCGGTGAAGCTGTTCTTCAAAGAAGACTGGATTCCGCCCTTTGCCGACAAATGGCCGTTCGTGTTCGCCCCGGCCATTGTAGCCGCGACCGTGCTGATGGGTTTTGCCGTGGTGCCGTTTGCCAGCGGCATCGTCGTGGCCGACTTGAACATCGGGCTGCTGTTTTTTCTGGCCATGTCGTCGCTCGGGGTCTACAGCGTGGTCGTGGGCGGCTGGTCCTCGAACAACAAGTACGCGTTGCTGGGCGGCTTGCGCGCCGCCGCGCAGATGCTCAGTTACGAGGTCTTCATGGGCCTGGCGGTGATGGGCACGGTGATCCTGGCAGGCTCGTTCAGCCTGGGAGCGATCGTGCAGGCGCAGCAACGGCACATGTTCTTCGTGGTGCCGCAATTTCTCGGCTTTGTGCTGTTCCTGATCGCCGGGGTGGCCGAAACGCGGCGGCTGCCGTTTGATCTGCCGGAGGCGGAGTCGGAGCTGGTGGCCGGCTTCCATAGCGAATACTCGGGCATGAAGTTCGGGCTGTTTTTCGTGGGCGAGTACCTGGGCGTGACGCTGATCTCGTGCATGATCACGGTATTGTTTCTGGGCGGATGGCTGGGCCCGGGTCTGCCCGGGCTGGTCTGGTTCCTGATCAAGATGTTCGGGTTCATCTGCTTCTTCGTCCTGCTGCGCGCGGCGCTGCCGCGGCCGCGCTTTGACCAGCTCATGACTTGGGGATGGAAGCTGATGCTGCCGCTGGCGCTTGCCAACCTGCTCGTAACCGGGGCCATCGTGGTGGCGGTGCACTGATGCTGAGCGTGATCCGCACTCTCTGGGACGTGTTCCTGCACATGTTCGCCAAGCGGGTGACGATCCAGTACCCGGAGGAGAAGGCGTACCTGGCGGCACGCTACCGCGGGCGCATCATCCTGTCGCGCGATCCGGACGGGGGCGAGCGCTGCGTGGCCTGCTATCTGTGCGCGGTGGCCTGTCCGGTGGACTGCATCGCGCTGCAGGCGACCGAGGACGACACCGGGCGGCGTTATCCGGAGTGGTTCCGCATCAACTTCTCGCGCTGCATTTTCTGCGGCTACTGCGAGGAGGCCTGCCCCACCTACGCCATCCAACTGACGCCGGACACGGAAATGAGCGAATACCGGCGTCAGGACATGGTTTATGAAAAGGAGGACTTGTTGATCGCCGGGCCGGGCAAATATCCCGGCTACAACTTCTGGCGTGTCGCCGGTGTGAAAATCGGCGGCAAGGACAAAGGCGAAGCCGAGCGCGAATCGGCGCCGGTGGATCTGCGCTCGCTAATGCCATAGCCCACCATGCCTGTTCTCTTCGCTTTCGCGGCCATCATTGCCGTCATCGCCACCGTGCTGGCGATCACGCGCCGGAACGCGGTGCACGCCCTGCTCTACCTGGTGGCGTCGCTGCTGGCGGTCGCGGTGGCGATCTACGCGCTGGGGGCGCCGTACCTGGCCGCGCTCGAGGTGATCATCTACGCCGGCGCGATCATCGTGCTCTTCGTCTTCGTGAACATGATGCTGAACCTGGGCGAGGCGGCCAAGCGGCAGGAGCAGGCGTGGCAGCCGGGCCGCGGCTGGATCGGGCCCGGGGTGTTGG
>JBOHTE010000182.1:0-1239 GCA_050733555.1 Gemmatimonadaceae bacterium
GTTTGACTGTGCGGCCACGGGTTCCGCGCCCCTCGCGCCCGGCTGCTGGACGTGCGCCGCACTGCTCTCCGTCTCGGCCTGCATTCCGCTGGTGCGCGTGCCCGAACAGCCGGCGCCGAGCGCGATCGCGCCGAGTCCGAATCCGATCAGGAGACGAGCGCGCACGCGACCGCTTCTGCGTGTCGCGCAGCAGGATGCCAACGGCTGAGCCTGGAGAGTTCGCATGGTCGTTCTTCCTTTCTCCAACACTGATCCGGCGCCTGCGTCGGACGCGGATGCTCGAACGGGTGCGCCGCGACGCGTCTACTGCGGCTTGGGATTGAGCGGCGCCAGGGGGAGCGAGAGGCCGGGCAGCAGCTTGGCCGGTCGCGCATCGGTCAGGAAAACGCGTTCGCCTTTGGGAACATCCTCGCCGGTCTTGGGCAGACCGGTGGCGATGTAATCCAGCGTCACGACGCCCTGTGCATGGCGTAGCCAGGTGCCGCGGGGCAGCCAGTTGAAGATGTTGACGAGGGCGCTGAGCCCGACGTCGAGCTTGTGCGTATACGCGTTGGCATCCGACGATTTCTGCGCCGGACCGAAGTTGTCGGCGATGTACGCGTTCGCGCCGAACCACCCCATGGTTTCCCTGGGCTTGAGCAGCGCGATGAGCGCGCCAAGCGTGATGGATGGCTCGTTCTCGTGAACCGTAGTCCCGAGTTCGCTGGCCGTGTATTCGGTGAATGGATTGGACCCGGTGGCCGCGGTTGGCAGCCACTGAAAGCTGGCGAGGAGCGACGTGCGCGGAATCGCGGTCGGCGCAGCCAGCACGGCCTGGATGATGAGATTCGTCGTTTTCGGCAGCAGCGTAACTCTGTTGGTCGTCAGGTCCTTGACGCGCGGGCGATCGATGATGTGCGAGATGATGGCCGCGGGCTGGAGCGTGAGCGCCGGTGCACAGATGGAATGACAGGGTTTCTTCTGCTGTGCGGTGAGCGGCGCGGCGCCGAGCGCCAGCGCAATGAGAATGCCCGCAGCGAGACGCTGTCCTGCACGGCGCCCTGACTCCTGGCGCCCGGACGTGGTCCTCGGCTGTGCGCTTGGCACTGGCTGCCCCTCTGACATTGATGTTCCCGGTCTTCCATCGTAGTGGCAGCCGGCTGCATCGTGCGACGACAGGCGGCGCCCCGGACAAAAGTGAATGGACGCCAATGCAATTCATATTCCACGCATCGTGGCGCGCGGCGAACGGGTCACGAG
>JBOHTE010000183.1:0-1442 GCA_050733555.1 Gemmatimonadaceae bacterium
GTAACGCTTCATGTCGAGCAGCGGCACTTCACACACGATCGCGCCAAACATCTGCGGATACGTCGTGAGCATGTTGCCCATGAGGAGACCACCATTGCTGCCGCCTTCCGCGCCCAGTCGCTCCGGGCGCGTGACGTGCCGCGTCGTCAGGTCTTCCGCCACCGCCGCGAAATCCTCGTATGCGCGCGGGCGATTCGCCTTGAGCGCGGCGTTGTGCCAGCGCGGGCCATACTCGCCGCCACCGCGAATATTGGCAACGACGTACACCCCGCCGCGCTCGAGCCACGCCCGTCCCACCGTTCCGTTGTACGAGGGGACGAGCGAGATCTCGAATCCGCCGTAACCGTAGAGCAGCGTCGGGTTGTTGCCATCGAGCTTCATCCCCTTCGGGCTGATCTGGAAGTACGGCACGCGCGTGCCGTCCTTTGACGTGGCGAAGTGCTGGCTCACGTCGAATCGGGACGCGTCAAAGAACGCGGGCGCCTGCTTGAGGGTCTCCGCCGCCGGGCCGCCCAGGACGCCGCGCTGAAGCGTGGCCGGCGTGAGGAAGCCGCTGATGTTGAGCCAGTACTCATCGGTGGAGTCCGGATCGGTATCCACCACCTCGATGGAGCTTGCCGGCGGCGCTCCGGCCATGGGTTCATGCGTCCACTCGCCGTTGGCCGGCGTGAGAACCTCGAGCCGGCTCTGCACGTCAGCCAGGATGTCGAGTATCACATGGTGGCGCGTCCAACGGTACGACGCGAGCGAGCGGTGCGCGTCCGGCTGAAAGAGCACGGCGAAGGCGCGTGAGCCGTGCATGAATGCGTCGAACTTCGTGGCCAGCAGCGCTCCCGCGGAATACGTCGCTCCGCCCACCGTCCATGGTGAACGCGTCTGCACCAGCAGCCAGTCGCGATGCACGTCGGCACTCGCATCAAGCGGCACGTCGATGCGCGTGAGCTTGGCGCCGGCACGCAGGTACACTTCGGAGTGATAGAAATCCTTGACGACGGACACGAAATCGCGTTCGAAGCCCGGCGTGTGCGTGTGATACGCCGCGATGGTCATGTCGGTGGGGAGGCCGCTGTAGATGGTGGTCGCGGCTGACAATGGCGTGCCACGCTGCCACACCTTCGCGATGCGCGGATAGCTCGACTCCGTCATGGACCCCGGTCCGAAGTCCGTTCCCACGTAAATCGCATTCTCGTCAACCCAACCCGTGTTGCTCTTGGCCACGTCGAGGGCGAAGCCGTCCTTCACGAAGGACTTGCTCGGAATGTCGAACTCGCGCACGGCCACGGCGTCGCCGCCATCCGGCGAGAGCGAGATGAGGCAGCGCGTGTAGCCGGGCTGCAGGCAGTCGGCGCCCTTGAACACCCAGCGTTTCCCATCGATCCGGTCCAGCGCATCCACGTCGAGAAGGACCTCCCACTTCGGATCCGGCGTGCGATAGGACTCGA
>JBOHTE010000184.1:0-9510 GCA_050733555.1 Gemmatimonadaceae bacterium
TTCTCCGCGAGGCGGAGATGGCGGCGCAGCTCAATCATCCGAACATCGTTGACATCTACGCGGTGGACGAAGCGGAGAACATCGTCTACTTCGTCATGGCGTACATCACGGGCGACAATCTCGCCAAGCGGCTGCACGATCATGGCACGCTGTCGGTCGACGAGACGCGCCGCACGTTGCGCGACGTGGCGGACGCGCTGGCGTATGCACACGAGCGCGGCGTGGTGCACCGTGACATCAAGCCCGACAACATTCTGATCTCGGGGCACCACGCCGTGGTCACCGACTTCGGCGTGGCCAAGGCCGTGAGCGCGGCCAGCGGCGGCGCATCGTCGCTCACCTCGCTGGGCGTGGCACTCGGCACACCAGCGTACATGGCGCCGGAGCAGGCCGTGGCCGATCCGCACGTGGACCAGCGTGCGGACATCTACTCCGTGGGCGTACTCGCGTACGAGATGCTCTGCGGCCGTCCGCCATTCACGGGTATGTCTCCGCAGCAGGTGCTCGCCGCGCACGTCATGCAGACGCCAGATCCGGTCACGGCGCATCGCTCCGCCGTGTCGCCGGCGCTCAACGCACTCGTCATGCGTTGCCTGGAGAAAAAGCCCGCGGACCGCGTGCAGACCGCGGACGAGCTGCTTACGCAACTCGATGCCATGACGACGCCGAGCGGCGGCATGGCGCCCAGCGGCGCGGTCTCCGCCGTGTCGTCGGGCACCGAGACGGCGCTGCGACGCACCCGTCCTGTTCGGGTGCTGGCATTGTTCACCGCTGCTTCGCTCGTGATGCTGGCGCTGGTATATCTGCTCATGATCAAGCTGGGGCTGCCGACGTGGGTCTTCGTCGCGGCCGTTGGGCTGCTCGTGATCGGACTGCCGATCATCATGCTCACGGGCGTCAAGGAGCGGGAGCGGGCGCTGGCCCACGCCACGGGAACTTCGCTGTCGCCGCCACGCGGCATGGAGCGCCTCTTCACCTGGCGCCGCGCGCTCGTCGGCGGCGGCGCCGCCTTTGCCGCGCTCACGATCGTGGCCATTGCGTACACCGCCATGCGGCTGCTCGGGATCGGCCCGGTCGGCACCCTGGTGGCGTCGGGCGTGCTCAAGGAACGACAGCCGATCATTCTGGCTGACTTCGAAAACCGCGCCGCGGACTCCACGCTTGGCGTGACGCTCACGGAAGCGTTCCGCGTGGACCTCTCGCAGTCGCCCACGGTTCAGCTCGTGACCAGCCAGGCGATTGAAGATGCGCTGCGCCGCATGCAGCACGCGGCACCCGCGCCACTCACGTCGGCGCTGGCGCGAGATGTCGCACAACGCGACGGCGTCAAGGCGGTCGTGGACGGCCAGATCGATCCCGTGGGGAAAAGCTACCTGCTCTCCGCCCGGATCGTTTCCGTTGCCGACGGCACGACGCTCGCCGCGGTCCGCGAAACCGCCGGCAACGAAGCTGAGCTCATCCCGGCGCTCGACCGCCTGTCGCGCGCGTTGCGCGAGCGGATCGGCGAGTCGCTCGTCACGATTCGCGCGAACGACCCGCTGGAGAAGGTCACCACCGGCTCGCTCGAAGCGCTGCGCCAGTATACGCAGGCCATGCGCCTGGCTGACGCGGGCGGCTTCGAGGCCGCCGAGCAGTTGCTCAAGGCCGCGACCACCACCGACACCGGTTTCGCGATGGCCTGGCGTAAGCGCGCGGCTGTCGAACACAACATGGGTGCCAATACGTCTCAGATTGTCGCCTCCGCCACGCACGCCTTCTCCAATCGCAGCCGGCTCCCCGAGCTCGAGCGGAATCTGACCGAAGCGTATTACTACGTAACCGTTGACTTCGACCCGGCGCGCGCGATCGCGGCGAATCGTGCGGCGCTCGAGCTGGATCCAGGCTCTGATATTGCGCTGAACAATCTGTCCATCATCTACCAGGCCCAGGGTCAGTACGCGGCGGCCGACAGCCTGTTGACGCATGCGATCTCGCTCCGACAGGGCGGCACCGTTTACATGAATCTGATCGATACGCGGATCTACCAAGGGCGCATTGCCGCGGCGGAATCCACCATGCAGCAGTACGAACATGTGGCCCACGGCGACCCCGGCGCACCGTTGTACTCGGGATTCCTCAGCACTGCGCGAATGGACTACCCGGCCGCCGAGCGAAGCTGGAACTCGTTGAAGGATGTAGCGTCAACGAAGCCGGCCCTGCGCGAGCAACTGAACGGGGACCTCGCGGCACTGAGCCTCACGCAGGGCAGGCTCGCCGCAGCCTCGGAGTACAGCACGGTAGCGCTCAGTGCGGCGGTGGAACGGCAGCAGCCAGGCGACTACCTGTTCCTGGCAAGCCAACTGGCCAGAATCGATCTGCGCTACCGGAATCAACCCGCCGACGCACTCGCACGCATCACCACCGCGTTGAACCGCTTCCCGCTCGCGTCGATGGATCCCCTGGACCGGCCGTATTCGCAACTGGCCATGCTGTATGCGGAAGCCGGGAAACCGGAGGAAGCACGCCGCCTGCTATCCGAAAACGACCGCGTTGTTCCCGCGGGGCGGCGCAAGGCTGATTTCGATCGCTTCGGCGCTGAAGGAGCCGTCGCGCTGGCGGAAGGGCGCACGCAGGACGCCGTAGCCAGCTTCCGGCGCTGGCACGATGAAAGCGGCTGTGTGTGGTGCGGCTTCTTCGGTATGGGCCAGGCCTTCCAGAAGGCCAATCAGCCCGACTCGGCCATCGTGTACTACGAGCGGGCGGTCAACGCGAAGGCATGGGACCGGGTCTTTGGCGATGCCTTCGACCTCGCCGCCACGTACCAGCGGCTCGGCGAACTGTACGAAGCGCGCGGCAATCGCGCGAAAGCGCTCGACTATTACGGCCGCTTCGTGGACTTGTGGAAGACCGCCGATCCCGAGCTTCAGCCCATCGTGCGCGACGTACGCGCTCGGATGACGCGGCTGTCAGCTGAGCACTGAGTCGCGGCGCACCGCCCCCGCGCAAGCCGACGAAAAACACTGTGGGAAACTTTGTGCATTACTTTCAGCGCGCCGCATAACTACTATTGCCGACAATACGTTACGGCGCACCTCCGAATCCACATTAACAGCATGCGTGAGCAGTTCCGCGCAGAGAATTCGGGCGCGAATACCAGTCTACGAGACGCACTATTCGCCACGGTCGGGCACATCGTCAGGCGGTTCCGTGAGACCTGATCCCCCGGGCGCCGCGCTGCGGACGAGAACCGGAATCGCGACGTCCGTGTCCAGCGCGAGCGGCACCAACCAGCGCAGATTCTCAATGACGTTCAGCGGCAGCTCGCGCGCGTCCGCGAGGAAGACCTCCTGATCCTCTGCGGTGCGCGCGCGCTGGGCCGCTTCATGAAATGCGCGCAGCGCATGCATGCGGTAGAACGGATCGTCCCAGACGAGGAACTCCTCCCATGGCGCGACGTCCACTCCGGCCTCTTCGCGAACTTCGCGTCGTGCAGCGTCTGACGGCGCTTCGCCCGGCTGCACTTTCCCACCCAGCGCATTCGTCTTTCCCGCCTGCCAGGCAGGACGGGACTTTCGCATCAGGACTACCTGGCGCCGGTCGGGGGTGAAGAGAAGCGCGAGAACGTAGTGGAACTGTGGGGTCGGCACAGGGGCAAGGTCGCGTTGAGGGTCGCTGCGGGCGCGCGGGCGCTCGAGTCCCGCGTTCCGCCAACCAGGGGAGCCGGTATGACAGCGCAGTTACTCAATACTGTCCCGAGCGCCCCAGCGTTGCCAGCGCCGGTGTTGACGATGTGCGGCATGGCGACCACCCGCGCGCTCAGATGCGGCGCCGCCTGAAAGCCCACGATCATGCACCCGGCGAACAGTGCGCATGCCCCGATGCAAATGGCCAATGAATCAAGCGGACGCATGCATCTCACCTGTGCTCGTGACAGTCGCCGCAACGTATAGCATCGCCCTGCGACACGTGCCGGAATCGCGCGCGGGCGAGACGGCGCCGGACGGAATTCCCTCTTCGTACAACGTCACCAGCGCACGAGGATTCTCACTCGGTGGACCTGCTCGATTCTCGCGGCGCCGTGTTCCCCATGCCCGCGTAAAAATCCTTGACGAACGTAAAGAATCCTGTCGTCCCGGCGCCCCACACGGCACCATCACATTTCGCTCAACTGCTTGCCTTCACGCGGGATGTGCCATCGGCACAACCGTTGCTTTTCAGTGCGCCGAAAGCAGCACCATCCCGCGCTTCCTCTGGAGAATCGCAATGCACCAGCGTGCTCTCAAACTCGCGACACTGGCGATCGGTCTGGCAGGATTTGCCACTGGTTGCGGCGACGGACCGAACCCCGTCGGTCCGGACAGTGTGACACCGAGCTCCGTGGCAACGAACTCCGACACAGCGGTGCACGCGTCACCGCTGCAACTGGGGCCCATTGTCATCGGCTCGCCCTCGACGACGAGCGGCACACAGGTCGTCGTCCTCCAGCGCACCGTGGCACTCAGCCAGGATGTCACGGCGTCGCGCACCGTCGGCCTGTTGGGTGGCGTCATCGCGCTTCCGTCGGCGGGACTAACCTTCGTCGTTCCGCCAGGCGCCGTGCTGAGGAACACGAAGATCACCGTGACGGCACCGGCGGGCAAACTGGTGGCCTATACGTTCGAGCCACATGGACTGAAGTTCCTCGTACCGGCGGTTGCGACGGTGAACCTGCGCTACACCACCGCCTATGGCAATTCCACCATCCTGTCGATTCTCCAGGCCGGCTACTTCACCGACGACCTGTCGGGCGCGCAGCAAACCGGCCTCGAGACAGTGCAGGATCTTCTCGCCGTGCAGGTACGGCTCGGCACGACGGCAGTATTCACTGTGCCTCACTTTTCGGGATACCTCCTCGCCTCAGGGCACAGCGCGCGCTAGCAGATCGGCGGGACTCTGGAAGACGGGAACACGGGACAGTCGGGGTCGGACGCCACTGGTGTCTGACCCCGATTGCCGTGCGTCCACCTGCGATCTGTTGCGACCACGCTCTCCGCCGCGTCCCTCTGCGTAGAGAGCTGCGCGCTTCCGGGCGAGGGCGCAGCGTGCGCGTCAGTCGCGCCCCGGGGAGATCGCTGCGTGCATCAAGCGTTCGAGACGATTATCGGCAGCAGTGACTTGCTTCAGGAGACCATCCGGATCGCCGCCAAGGTCGCGGCGAGCCAGGTGGCGTCTGCCGTGATCATCGGCGAGACCGGCACGGGGAAGGAACTCTTTGCACGCGCGATGCACAACGCCGGCACCATGGCTGGCGAACCCTTCGTGGCGATCAACTGTGCGGCGATTCCCGAGACGCTGCTGGAATCCGAGCTGTTCGGCCACGAACGCGGCGCCTTCACCGACGCCCGAACGCAGAAGCGCGGGCTCATGGAGATCGCCGGGCGCGGCACCCTCTTCCTCGACGAGCTCGGCGAGCTGCCGATTCAACTGCAGCCCAAGCTGCTCCGCGCGCTCGAGGAACGCTCCATCCGGCGCGTCGGCGGGCTGGAGGAAATCAGAGTCCAGTGCCGTGTCATTGCCGCCACCAACCGCGATCTCGACGAGGCGATCGAGCGCAATGAGTTTCGCGCCGACCTGTACTACCGGCTCACGACGGTCCGCCTGACCATTCCTCCCCTGCGGGAGCGGCTGGACGACATCGTACCGATCGCGCGCCACCTGTTGGCGGTCATCGCCCGCGGGCACGAGGACGCCGCTACATCGCTCTCCGCGGACGCGGAAGCAGCGCTCCAATCGCATCGCTGGCCGGGCAACGTGCGTGAACTCAAGAACGTCATCGAACACGCCGCCATTCTGGCCGAGGGCAACGTGATCCGGCCCGAGCATCTGTTGCTGCAGCGACGCACGCGGCTGCCCGCGTCCAGTGATGGCGTGCTCTCCTGCGCGGGCGAGATCCGCATCCCGACGACTGGCAAGCGGCTCGAGGACATCGAAGGAGAGGCCGCTCGCCTCACGCTGCGCATCACGGGCGGCAACCGCACGGTCGCGGCCCGCATGCTCGGCATTTCCCGCCCCACACTGAACCGAATCCTCCGCGACGCGGGAATCCCTTCACGAGTCGCGTCGGACGCCGCATGACGACCGTGGTGTCTGGCGCCGGCGCCCGTGCTCACCCACGCGCGCGCGCGCGCGCCGCGCTGGTGCGCGCGGCGGAGTCCGCGGAGCGTCGTGGCGAGCTTCCCCGAGCGCGCGAGGAGTACGAGCGGGCGCTTCGCCTGCCTGATCATTCCGGACAGGGCGCATCCGCCTCGTCGCTGCTGCGCTGGATCGGCCGAACCCACCTGGGCGAAGGAAATCTGGATGCCGCGCTCGACTGTCTCGACGCCGCCCATGCGGTGGCGGACGCGCATGATGATGCCGCGGCCTGCGCCCACGCGCTCAATCTGACGGCCATCACGCGGCAGCGGCGCGGCGAGCTCGAAGAGGCCGAGGTGCTGTACGCGCGAGCACTGGCTGGCGCGCGCGCCGCGGGCGAGGGACAGCTCGCCGCCATGATCGAGCAGAACCGCGGCACCATCGCAAACATCCGCGGCGATCTGCACGCGGCGCTGCGCCGCTATCGCGCGAGTCTCAAGCGCTATCAGTCGCTGGGACTCACCCAGTACGTCGGTCCGTTGCTCAACAATCTGGGCATGGTGTACACCGACCTGCGGCGCTGGGCGCAGGCGGAGCGTGCCTTCGTGGACGCGTTGGAGCACTGCGTGGCCAGCGATGATCGCCACGCGCAGATCATGGTGCAGGTGAATCGCGTGGAACTCTGGATCGCCCGGCGACAGTTCGCCCGTGCGCGCGTGGCGTGCGATGCGGCGCGTGCGCTCGCGAACCGCCTGCGCGCCCATCATGCGTTCGGCGAGATCGAGAAGCATTACGGCGTGATCGCGCGGGAGACAGGTGATTTCCCGCAGGCCGAGGCGCGGCTGGCGGGTGCCGCGCGCATCGCGGGCGAGCGCCAGGATCCGCTGCTCGCCGCCGAAGTGGCGCGCGAGCTCGCGGACCTGTACTGGCGCCAGGAGCGGCATCGCGAGACGCTGCAGGCGCTGAACGAGGCACACGCCATCTTCACCAGGCTCCGCGCGTCACTGGAACTGGCCGACGTCGCCCGACGCATGTCGCGCCTCGAGGACATGTTTCTCGTGATCGTGCGACGCTGGGGCGAGTCCATCGAAATCAAGGACCGCTACACCCAGGGCCACTGCCGCCGCGTGGCGGACTACGCCTGCGCACTCGCCGCGGATGTCGGACTCGATGAGCACACCCTCTTCTGGTTCCGTATGGGTGCGCTGCTGCACGACGTCGGCAAGATCGAGGTTCCCGACGAGATCCTGAACAAGCCCGGGCGGCTCACCGATGAGGAGCGCAAGGTCATCGAGCGGCATCCGGCGACTGGTGAATCCATGCTGGCCGGCATCGAATTCCCCTGGGACATTCGGCCCATGGTGCGGCATCACCATGAGCGCTTTGGCGGCGGTGGATATCCGGACGGTCTCGCCCGGGAAGCGATTCCCCTGGCGGCACGCATCCTCACGGTGGCCGACATCTACGATGCGCTCACATCGGCCCGGAGCTATCGCAGCGCGCACCCGCACGAGCGCGCCATGCAGATTCTGCGCGAGGAAGTGGGCAATACGCTCGACCCCGAACTCTTCGCGCGGTTCGAGCGCCTCGGGATTCGCTGCGACCGGGGCGGGCCCATCTGGCCCGCACCCGAGGAGCAGGAGTTGCGGCGCGCCGCGAGCTGAACGCTACGGCCGCGCCGCGACCATCGACGGGGACGAACCGGAACCGATCCGGTCCCGCGCGATGCGCTCGGCTCGCGGAATGTACCAGCGATCCAGATTCGCCCACCACGCGTCCGCGCGCAGGCCAACCGGATGGACGCGACCCTGCACCGCGGCGAAGTTCACCGGTTCGTAGAGCCAGATCGCGGGCGCATCACCGATGAGCATCGCATACGCCTCACGGTAGAACCGGTTGGCGCTGGTGGTATCGGTGCGCGACGCGGCGCTGTCCAGCAGGGCGTCGAACGCCGGATTGCTGTACGAACCGAAGTTGTTGCCATCCTTCACCTGGGCCGCCGCGGTGCTCCAGTTCTGCGTGATGCCGCTCGGCGCCGGGTCGAGCTGCATGCCGGCCATGGAGGCGTCGAAGTGGCGCGTCGTCATGCGCTGGACCCATGTTGGGAAATCCAGCGGCTCCAGCGTCACCGCGACGCCGGCATCGCGCAGCATGGACTGGAGCAGTACCGCCATGCGCATGCGCGGGGTGCTGGAGCTGGGCACGATGATCGTGAAGCGGAGCGGTACGCCGTTTCTGCTGCGCATGGCGCCCGGGCTCGCTGCGCGCCAGCCGGCGGCGTCGAGCAGCACGCGCGCACTGTCCACGTTGAACGGCAACTGCGCGAGCGTGGAGTCCCACGTGGACATGGCGCGCGTGACGGGCCCCAGTGACACGCTGGCCAGTGTGTCGAACACACTCCGGACGAGCTTGCGACGGTCCACGGCCATGGCCAGCGCGCGGCGCACCGAGCGATCGCTCAGGATGGCATGCTGGCGGGACCGGTCGTTCGGATCGTGCTCGTTGAAGAGCAGGAAGTAGCTCCCCAGAGACGGATAGCGCACGGCTCTGAGATCGGCGCGGGCAGCGACCTGCGCCAGGTCAGGCGCACGCAGGAATTCCACGACGTCGGCCTCGCCCGCGAGCACGCGCATCACCGTGGCGTTCGGGTCGGGTGCAATGCTCCAGATGAGACGATCGAGACGCGGTCGGCCGAGATGGTATGTCGTGTCGGCCACGAGCTCCACCGCCTGACGTGGAGTCCAGCGCACGAAGCGGAAGGGACCGCTGCCGATGGGGTGTCGCGCGAAGTCGCTCGTCGCAAGATCAGCCGGCGCAACCGACGCCAGCAGATGCTCGGGCAGCACGGCGAGCTGATAGGCCGCGTCGTAGAATTCCTCCGGCGAGCGCTGTTTGAACCAGAAGACAGCCGTGAGGGAATCCAGCGTGCTCACGGAGTCGATGAGGGCGAGCAGCGGTCCGGCCGCGGATCCGGTGCGCGGATCCGTATAGAGCTGATACGTGAAGCGCACGTCGCGGGCCCGCACCGGCTGGCCATCATGCCAGTGAGCGCGGGGGTCCAGGTGAAACGCGATGGAGAGAGAATCGCGCGACCAGCTCCAGTTCTGCGCGAGCTCGCCGGTCCAGCCGGCGTCACCAATCGTGTTCAGCGCCCCACTGGGCTGGGCCAGATGTTCGAAGAGCTGTCCGTCCACCTGAACGCTGGTGACGTTCACGGTGAGTGGCGGGAGGAACTCGTCGGCGTCGGCCGCGACGGAAATCACGACCGTTCCGCCCGCGGCACCCCCGCGCGAGACAGATGGGCCACGCTGGCTGCAGGCAGCGACCAACGCGGCGAGCAGAAGGGTGGCTGATCGTAGCGACTGCGCTGTCGTCATCCGGCGTCCCCGCGATTGGCGAGTTCGGCCCGCGATCCAGCGG
>JBOHTE010000185.1:0-4825 GCA_050733555.1 Gemmatimonadaceae bacterium
CAGCATGACCATCGCACCCGCGAGCGCCAGCAGCGTCCATGCCGCGGCCACGACCACGCCGGCACGGCTGTCGGGATGCCGGAGCGCGATCTCCGCGCCACCGAGAAAACCCAGCGGCAGCGCAATCGCGGCGAGTGGGCGCGCCAGCGATACCGGCCGGAGAAATTGGGGCACGCCGTCGCTCGTGATTGTCCCCAGTAGCGCCAGCACGACCGCCACACCGGCGACGCTCTTCCACGCGCCAGCGCCGGCAAGCACGACGGCGGCCAGCACCAGATACCAGAGCGCGAGATGCCGTCGCGCAGGCGTGCGACCCCATAGCAGGACTGTCCACGCGCAGACGAGCCCGAACGCGGCCGGCAGGTAGTGCACCCCTGTCGTCGTCGTCCGGTTCGTCATCGCGAAGATGGCCATTACATAGAGCGGTCCACCAAGCCCAAGGATCGCGAGCGCCACGCGCCACCGATCCTCGCGCAGACCGAAGATGCCGGCGCCGATCACGCTGCAGCCATACACGGCGAGCACATACGCGCTCCCCGCGCTGCTCGACGCGACGAATGGCGCGAGCAGCGCGCCGCCGAGTCCGACGGCGAACAGCAGCTCCTCGTTCTCGCGCAGCGCGAGCACGGCGAGCGCAACGGACGCGACACCCGCGATGGCCAGCGCCGCGTTCGTCGGCAGCACGTGCAATCGTGGACCGGCTCCCCACATGTCGAGATGCAGCAGCGCCAGCGAGAGCGCGAGCACCGCGTTCCCGAAGCGCGTGGTCCCTCGCTCGCGGAGCCGCCATCCGGTGAACGCCACCGTCAGTGCGCCGAGTGCGCCGAGCGCGACCCGCATCCCGGGACCAAGCAACCCGTGCGCCACGGCCCACGTCAGGAACGCGCCCACGCCCACGAGAATCGCCACGGTCGCCAGCACGATGGCCCCGTAGCGCCCCGCGATGGCTTCGAGATCGAGTGCGGGGGCCGCGGGCACCGGGGCTGGCGCGGCCGGCCCGGAAGGACGCGGCGCAGCGGGTTGTGCCGTGATGGCGGCGGCGGACGGCAGGGTCGCGGACGTCGCGGACGTCGCGGGCACGGTCACGCCGTGACGCAGTGCCGCCAGCTCTCCGCGCATCTGCGTCATCTGCACGTCCATGCTGCGGAAGAGCTGTTCCAGCCGCTGCAGCCGTTCGGCGTCGGGCATGTCAGCCTCCGAGCACGTCGAGCGCCTGCGTGACTTCGTCCTGCGTGTTGTAACAGTGCGGCGCCAGGCGGATCGCGCCCTCGCGCAGCGAATGCGAGATGCGCGCCTGCTTCAGTCGCGCCGATGCCGCGGCCGGCGCCGGCGGCGCGACCGACACGATACCCGCGCGATGCGCCGGATCCGCCGGCGTCACCAGCCGCATGTCGTCGCGGGCACACGCCCACTCCACGATCAGGTTCGCCAGGTGCGCATCGTGCGCCGCCACCGCCGCAGGCCCCAGCTCGTGCAGCAGTTCGAGACTGGCATTGAAGCCCGCGAAATCCTGGAAGGGCACGGTGATCACCTCGAAGCGGCGCGCGTCGTCGTGCAGGACGTACTCGTAGTCCACCAGTCGCGTGAAATCCTCTGACGCGCGCATTGCCATCCACCCCACATCGCCCGGCTGGAGCGCCTGCACCAGGTCCTCGCGAACGTAGGCAAAGCCTGCTCCCCAGGGAGACAGCAGCCACTTCTGTGCGCCGCAGGCGAGAATGTCAATGCCGCATGCCTTGACGTCAAGCGTCGCGGCGCCAAGCCCCTGAATGGCGTCCACGACGAAATAGCGACCGTGCTCACGACAGAGCTTCCCGATCATGGCGAGATCCGTGCGATAGCCGGAGGCGAACTGCACCCAGCTCACCGCGACCACTTTCACCCGTGGCTGCGCAATGGAGTCCGCCAGTTGCTGTTCATCCGGCAGGCCATTCTGGCCACAACGAATGTGCTGCAACGTCACGCCGCGCCGCTCGAGTGCCATCCACGGGTACACGTTGGCGGGGAACTCACGATCGAAACCCAGCACCACGTCTCCCGCCTCCAGTGGCAGCGACAGCGCGGCGAGGTTGATGCCGTACGTGGTGTTCACCATGCAGGCGATCTCGCGCGGGGATGCATTGATGAGCCGCGCGACGAGTTCGCGCGTGTGCCGCAGGGTGTCGAATTGCAGTTCATCCGACAATCGGAACGGCTCCGCGCGGAGCGCGTTGAAGTCCGCCAGGGCACGCAGCGTCCGCGCCGGGAGCGGGCCGGTGGACGCATTGTTCAGATAAATGTTGTCGCCGCGCTCCGCCCACGGAAATTCGCGGCGCCTGAGCGCCGTCACATCGTATGTCATCAGTGTTCTCCCTTGACGGCGCCGGTATCCGATCCCATGAGCAACCGCGGATCGAGCGCGTCGCGCAACGAGTCGCCCAGCAGATTGAAGCCGAGCACCGCAGCACCGATCGCGAGGCCGGGAAAGACCGATGTCCATGGCGCCGACCGGAGCTGGATGAGATCGCGGGCATCCGAGATCATGGAACCCCAGCTCGGCGTGGGCGGCTGCACGCCCAGGCCCAGAAAGGAGAGCGCGGCCTCCGCCATGATCGCGCCCGCAATACCCAGCGTCGCCGCAATCACGACCGGCGCGATCACGTTGGGCAGCAGATGCAGCGCGAGAATGCGGCGGTCGGTCGCCCCCAGGGCACGCGCCGCCTGCACGAACTCGAGCTGGCGGGTCACCAGCACCTGGCCGCGAATGAGGCGCGCCATGGCAGCCCACCCCACCACGCCGATGGTGACGTACACGGTCGAGAGCGACGGCTGCAACGCCGCCGCCATCGCGATGAGCAGCAGCAGCGTGGGAAAGGCCAGCGTGATGTCGGCCAGTCGCATGATCAGCTCGTCCACCCAGCGGCCGTAATAGCCCGCGATGAGTCCCAGCGTGACCCCGATCGCGAGCGCGATGATCTGCGACACGACGCCCACGGTGAGCGAGATGCGCGCGCCGAACAGGACGCGGGCCCAGATGTCCCTCCCCTGCACGTCGGTGCCCATGAAATGCGCGAAGGACGGTGGCTGGAACTGATGGACGAGATCGATTCGGGTCGGATCGTATCTGGCGATAAGGGGCGCCGCGAGCGCGGCAGCCACGAGCAGACCGATGATCGAGAGCGCGAGGCGCGCGCGCCCGTCCAGGCGCAGGCGCCTCCACAGGAGCCCGATCATGCTCGTGCCTTCATCACCGGGACTCCGTAGGGTCGCGCAGCTCCGGTGGCGTGTCGGCCGGCTGCTGCTTCCAGCGTCGATGATGCCAGAAGTACTGCGCCGGCGCGACGCGGACCCAGCGCTCGAGGACACTCGTGAATTTGGCCACGATCGCATCGATATCGCGGTCGCGGTCGCCCGTGTCGTGCACGGGTACTTCCTCGAATGTGAACTGAAAGCGCCCGTCGTCCTGACGCAGCGCCACACCGAATACCATCGGTGCGCCGAGACGCAGCGCAAACACCGCCGGACCGCGCGGCGTCTTCGCGGGACGGCCGAAGAACGGCACGAAGGTGGAGGCCAGGTTGAGTCCCGCCTGGTCGATGAGAAACGCCACGGCGCCACCACTCTTGAGCGTGCGCGGGACGCGTCGCACCGCGTCGCGATCGGGAACGACGCTCATACCCATCCGTGAGCGCGTCCGGGTCAGATAGGCATCGAACAGTGGATTGCCCATGCGCCGCACCACGCCATCGAGACGAATGCCGCGCGCCGCGATGTACGCAGCGCCCAGCTCCCAATTGCCAAGGTGTCCGCCGCACATGAGGAGCCCGCGACCACGCGCGTGGAGCCGCTCCACGACGTCCCATGTCGGCACATCCTCGAACAGGTCGAGTAGCTGGTCGCGGCCCATGCGGGAGAGCAGCGCCGTCTCCGCCGCGACGCGCCCGAGATGTTCAAAGGCGCCGCGCGCGATGCGCCGTACGCCGTCATGATCGAGCTCGGGGAAGGCCGCGGCGATGTGCCGCTCCACGACGCGGCGCCGGATGCCGAAGGGCCGATATCCCAGTGCGCCGACCCGCGCACCCATGGCGACGGCGTGCGGCCAGGACATTGTGCCCAGCGCGCTGATCATCAGGCGCGCCGCACCGTATTCGACCCGATGTGAAACCGTCGCGACTGGCGCCGGCGGTGGCACACGGTCCTCCGCGGCCGGTGCGTGCGCGGCACGCGACGCCGAGATCAACGGCTCTACCATTGTTTCCGATCGCCGGCGGTCACCACCGCGCGCTCGAACGCATCGATCATGACCGCCTCGCCATGGTCGCGTACCACGCGCGCATGGCCGGCGCTTCCCATCGCGACACGCTGGTCTCCGTGCGCCAGAAGCCGCGCGACGACCGCGGCGGCCTCGTGCGCGTCGCCCGGCGGCAGAATGACTCCCGTGATCCCATCGGGAACATACGGCTGCGGCGCGGATCCCCGCTCCGCGACGACGGGCACGCGGCAGCCCGACAGATCGATCGCCCCGTACGCGCCGTCGTCGCCCTGCGCCACCACCCATCCCAGCTCGGCCAGCGCCAGCACGGACAGCGCATCATCGCGAGCCCCGAGAAAGCTGACGCGCGGCAGGATGTGCAACGCGGCGGCGTGCATGCGGAATTCCTCGTTGTCCGAACCGGGTCCCACGAACACCAGATGCAGATCGGGATGACGCGGCGCCAACAGCCCCATGACACGGACGACGTTCGCCGCCGCCGCGCGTCCGGGCGGATTGAACACGCAGACCAGCGCGCGCGAGGTGGTCGGCGCCGCCACGGACGAGAGTGACGCCGCGCGCACGCTCTCATAC
>JBOHTE010000186.1:0-7222 GCA_050733555.1 Gemmatimonadaceae bacterium
CCCCCCCACGGCGATGATCCTCCACATTCGCGACCAGCGCATCCACACGATCTACGCGATTGCCAATCCGGAAAAGCTGCAGACCATACCGGAACCCACGTTCTGAGGCGTATTCCTGCGGCTCAAGCATCTGCTGCCGGTGGGCGCCTGCACGATGCTGTCGGGTGTGCTGTCGGTTCACGCCCCGGCATTGACGGCACTCACTGCTGTGCACTTCGTACAGATCACGCCTGCACCCGCGTACGCACGGATTCTTCAGCCCGAGCTCGTACGCGTCTCGCCCGACGTCGTCCCAGCAGGCTCACGCGACATCGTTGTCGGCCTCATCGGTCGAGCGCTCACCAGCGCCCGCGCCGTGCGCTTCCGGGACTGCACCGGCGACACTGCCACGGTCCGCTTCGTCGGAGCCGCCCGGCCCACGGTGCGGGTGCCTGCGCGCATGCTGCGCAGCCCGTGCGTGCTCCGCGTTTGGCTCGGAGGAAGCATGCGTGATCTTCCACTCGTCGTCGCGGATCCAGCGCTGCTTACGCTTCCAACGCCCGCGCGGCCCGATCCGAACGACTTCCATCCGTGGACGGGGATGTTCGATACACTCTGCGAGCTGGACACCACGGCCGCCCCGTCACATCGATCGGTGGTGGCCGTGTTCTCCGATTCCGCCGTCAGCGAACCCTTCGTGCTCGGCAAGAACGGACACGCTGTGATGCGACTCGCGAGCGTGCGTCCCCAGCAACTGCCGATCTCGCCCGGCGGGAGCTGTCAGTACGTGCTCCTTCCAGGCGTCGAACCTGCCGATGTGCAATGGGGACCCCATGACATCGAGAGATTCTGGATTGGAACCCTGACACGCGGCGGGCGGACCATTCGCGACCGGCAGTTCCTGTCTGACATGGTGATCGAGCCGTCGGGACCGCCGGACCACGATTGAGGCAGGGGCCGCTTCCGGCAGACACGACGACCACTACACACTCCCTGGGAACGGAGCCGTGTTTCTCTGGAGGTCTGCGCTGTTCACCACGGGAACCACCACTGCCACCACGGCTTTGGTTTGCCAACGTCCACGGACTCGAAACAGGGATCAGCCGCCAATGGCATCACGATCTCGACACCCGAATCCGCGAGGAGTGTGACGGGCACGGCGCGCGATACGAGACCGTAGCCGCCAGCCGTGAGCCAGTAGTGCCCTGCCGGCACAGGGGCAAACGAGAATGCACCGGTCGAGTCCGTCTTACCGCTCGCCACCGGTGGTGAGGAATTCTCAGCGGTGGTGTCGAGCCGAAGGAGCGCCCGAACGGATGCATAGGTTGGAGCGGAGCCGGTAATCCGTCCGCGTATTCCGGGCGCTGAGTGCTGGAGGATGATGGCACCCACACTGTCCGGTGGCGGTTCGGCCCGCACACAGGCCGCCGCGAAATCTGCATCGGACAGGAATCTCCTGCGCCAGCATCCGCTGGTAAAGGCGATGGTCAGCAGCGTGACGCCGCCGATGGCGCGACGCCAACGCCATCCACCAGCGGTCATGACTCCCGGAAGTGAGATTCCCATCTCGCGACACTCGATATGAGTGCAACAGCGGCGGAGCCGACAATGACCGTGTCATTCATGCTGCGCCCGCTCGCGGGGGCCCAGGCAGAGACGATGGTGACGACGCCAAAGAGTTCTCCCGAGAACCGGCTCGCGGAACTTCGTCCGCCGCCAGGCAATTTGTAATGACTTCTTCGGATTGTGCGCAGTTCATGGCGGGGGCAACCTGCACCCGCCGGACTCTCTTCCCGGAGGCAGTCATGAAGCCACGCGCCTTGTCTATCGCCACGCTCCTCCCGGCTCTGCTCTTCGCCGCGGCATGTCACGACGAGCCGGTTCAGCCGACCGATGCCTCGGCCAACACGAACATCGCTCAATCACCCGGATCACAGACACAGGGAGCCCTGAGCGGTCCCGCTGACGCCATCTTTCGGGTCAGTCTCGCGCCGCTGAACAATTCCGGCGTGCACGGAACCGCGACGCTGGCGGTCCGCGGCTCCGACCTTGTCGTCCAACTGCAGGCGGTGGGCCACATCCCCGACCTTCAGCACGTGCAACACATCCACGGCTTCACCGACGGGACCGACGCCACCTGTCCGCCACCATCGGCGGCCGGAGACGACGGTGTTCTCACGTTCGCGGAAGGGCTTCCGTTCTACGGACCGGTCCAGCTCAACCTCACCCCCTTCCCCACTCCAACCAACTCCGCGGGGTCCATTCAGTATCACGCGTCGTTCGCGTCCGCCGATCTTGCTTTCAGCCCGTCCGATCTCGAGTTGAAGACGATGGTACTCCACGGTGCGTTCGTCGACGGTGCGTACGTCCCGTCGCTGCCAGTCGCATGTGGAGTGGTGGAGCGCGTTAACTGAACTGACGCGGTCGCTGGTGCCTGACGCGTCAGCATCTCCGAGTTCACGCAGACCGCGGTAAATGGTCGAACGCGATATGCCGGTCTCGCGTTCGACCACCCCGATTCCACCATCACCTGTTGGCTGACGCACCCTGAATCGCCCCGTCGCTCTCGAGCTTCTCGAGGCGCGCGCGCGTGCTGCGGACCGCCGGCTGCAGCTCGGGGTCGGCGTTCGCCCAGAGACGTACGAATCGCGTGTAGACGTCGACTGCCTTCGCGCGGTCGCCGCGCGCGTCATACAGCTCGCCCATTCGCAAATACGTGAGCGGAAGCGTGAAGGCATCGTCGTTCACCCTGAACATGCCCGGCGTATCCGCGAGTCGCTGGTAGTACACAAGTGCGGAGTCTGGCTGGCCGGCCCTCTCGAATGCCACCGCGACCTCGTACAACCCGCAGGTCTCGCAGCCGCTCGAGTCGTACCAGGCATGGAACGCGGCGATGGCATCGGCCGTGCGTCCCTCGGCGAGCGCAATCGCTCCCGTTGCGCCGTAGAACGTCGTGTCTCCCCGCCGCAGACCCGCAGGTACCGTGCGCTCGAACTCGTCGATCAATCGGTGTGCCTCGGCCACGTGACCAGCCTCGGCGAAGAAGCGCGCGAGCACCGTGTACGGCCGATCCATGGGAGCGAGCGTTGACAGGGGATAACGTGACAGCGCCGTGTCCATCCTGGCCAGCGCATCGGAGCGCTGATGCCGATAGCGGAGGTCCAGCCAGCCGGCACACGCGGCGGCGACGAGGCGATCCTGCGTCAGCCCGCCTCCCTCTTCTGCTGCCGCCTGGAAGAGTCGGGCACTCAGCGCCACCTGCCCCTGGATCGCGCCAAAGTCGGCCAGCATGTGATCCGCGCGTCCCGCCCAGATCGGGCTTGCCGCCTGCTCCTCCCGCAACTGCTTCACAATGCGCATCGCGGTTGCGTAGTCATGACGTGCCGCGGCGCGCAATGCCTCCATCGCGAGCGGCAACGGCGCCGAGGGCGAGGACCGGGCGAGTTCCGCTATGGCGGAATCGGCGGCCGCGCCTCGTCCCTGGAGCGCTCGTTCCACAATGAGATTGGCCGAGATGCTTCCCCGCTGGCCCAGTTGCACGCCGCGAAGTGAAAGGCTCTCCGCCGCCGCATACCGGCGCTGTCGCTCGAGCAGGATCGCCAGATCCGAAAGCGCGAGATTGTTATCGGGATCCAGATCGAGCGCCGCCCGGTCGGCGGCGAGCGCCCGTGCGGGTTGGTAGTCCACCAACTCGAAATAGCTCGCGGTGGCAAGCCGCCGTTCCAGATCCGGCAGCCGCTCGCGGTGCGTGTAGGCCTGTGTTGCTGCTGCAACCACCTGCTCGTTCGGCCCGCCCACCCTGGCAAGTCTGACCGCCAGCTTGCGCCACGCCATCGCGAAACCCGTGTCGAGTGCCGTCGCCTCCCGGAGCAGCGGGATCTCTTCCTCGTATGCGCTGATCGCGTCGAGGTGCAGCGCCTGGGTGTATTTGCGTAGTGCCTCGAGCGAGGCCGTAGTCACGTGTTCCAGGGGCGGCGAGGCCCGAATCGTGGGAATCGATTCTCCAATTCGCTCGCGCAAGGCCCTGGACAGCCGGTCGAGCGCAGGGATGAGATCACCATCGTTGCGAGCGGTCTGGCGCACCGCCACGAGCACGGCGCCGTCATGAGGCGACACGACGCTGGCTGTCAGCACGTAGCCCGTTCCGGCACGGCCAATCTCCCCCTGCACGACCGCCGTGATTCCCTCGCGCTCGGCCACATTGCGGGCCAGCTCGGGCGTGAGCGTTGACTGTGATGGTTTTTGCATGCGACCCAGCGCATCCACGATCGTTTGCGCACTCACCAGCCGCACCACGGGCGATTGCGAAAGGTCCACGCGAAACGCCTCCGTGAGCGTCGCACCAAGCGTGGTATCAGCCGAATGATTTTCGAAGGTGGCCAGGATGATCTGCCGCCGTGCACTGAGTGCATCGCGGGCGGAGAGCGTGCGGCGCGGCCCGATGCCCAGCGCGCGCAGTCCGGCATAACTCACCGCGATGAGGGCCAGAATTCCGAGCGCCAGCGCTCCCGCCTTCGGCGACCAGTGCCGAGGCAGCAGGCGCTGACGTGATGCGGGGCTGGCGATCGCCGCGCCATGTCCGCTGCGCGCGGCCCGCGTGGTGGCCCTGCTCCCCTCGCGTGGTGTGCGACGAACTCCAGTTCGGCGAGCAATTCTTCCGCGGTCTGCACACGATCGTCCGGGTCCTTTGCCAGACAGCGCATGACGAGCGCCTCGATGCCGGGCGGCACGTCCGCGCGCAGCGTCGTGAGCGACTCCGGAGTTCGCGTTGCCTGCGCGATGAGCAGTTGCCGCGCCGTCATTCCCGCGAACGGCGGGCGGCCGCCGAGCATCTCGTACGCGACGACTCCCAGCGCGTACAGATCGGCGCGGTGATCCACGGTGGGCTCTGCCAGCGCCTGTTCGGGCGACATGTACGCCGGCGTTCCGAGCGCCAATCCCGCCGATGTGAGTGTGGCATCATCGCTCGCCGCGCTCACGGCTTTCGCCACGCCGAAGTCCGCCACCAGCGCGTGATTGCCGGAGAGCAGGATGTTGGCGGGCTTGATGTCACGGTGCACCACGCCGCGTGCATGCGCGCAGGCCAGCGCGTCTGCGATATCGCGCAGGAGACGCACGCACTCGGCGATAGGCAGCGCGCCCTCACGCGCGAGCCGGTGGCGCAGCGACTCGCCCTCGACAAACGGCATCGTGTAGTAGAGCAGGCCTTCGGCCGCGCCCGCGCTCAGCACCGACACGATGTGCGGGTGCTGCAGCGATGCCGCGACCTGGATCTCGCGGCGGAAGCGCTCCGCGTTCACGGCGGGCGCCATCTCCGGCGGCAGCACCTTCACCACGACCGGCCGCCCCAGCGCTTCCTCGCGCGCGACGAACACACGCGACATCGCACCGCCGCCGAGCTCCTGCTCCACGGTGTACGAGCTGCCCAGTGCCGCCTGAAGCCGATCCCGCAACTCGGTCAACGCCAATTCCGCGTGTGTAGGGGCGGAGAAAATAGTAGCAGTCAGGAGCGTGGGGAGGCCAGTAGGCCCTGCACGCTGAACACGGACCTCCCCAGCGGTCACCGCTCGGCGGGACCCGGCTTGAACACCAGACGAAACGCGCGCAGCGCGGCAGGATGGTAGATCGTCCCGTGTGTCTCGTCCGGCATGGGAATGTAGGACCAGGTGAGATCCGGTGGGGCGTTCTGCCGAAGTTCTGATGCGAGCTGAGACGTCAGCCGCGCGAGCTCCGGTTCCCCGCTGCTGGCCAGAAAGAGCGTCCGCCTGCGATTCCCCATGGCGTGCAGCCGCACGGCCGCGCTGTCCACGAGTTCATGATTGTTCCACCAGAGGCTCGGATCGATGGCGATGTAGCTGTCGAACAGGTCCGGCTCTACGAAGAACGTCTCCACGACGAACAACCCGGCCAGAGATTCGCCGATGATCGCCGTCTCGGTCGTCGTCCGATATCGGGCGTTGATGAGGGGCATGAGCTCGGTGCGGAGGAATGTCCGGAACGCCGCCGAGCCACTCACGTGCGGTGCGATCCTTCTGTCTTCGGCATTTCGGGTGGGACCGGTCAGATCACGCCGGCGCTCGGTATTCTCGATGCCGACGAGGATGAATGGCCGCATCGTGCCATTCCCCGCGGAAACTTGCACCAGCCCCGCGACGTGCAGAAAGTCCTCACCCAGGCCACCGTCTGGCATGTAGAGCACAGGAAGGCGCGTATGGGTTGATTCAGCGTACTGCGGCGGCAGATAGACGTTGATCCGTCGCACCTCATCCAGGGTGCGCGAGCGGAAGGTGAACGTTTCGCCAATCGCGAGCGGCGATGGCGCGCTCGCGCCGGCACTGTCGCGTTGCGCACGCGCGGGTGACGCGAGGATCATCAGGACCGCCGCGATGTGCCCGATCGCTCGCATGTCTGGTCTCCTGGGGATGGGATGACGTGCTGCACTGTATGCCGAAGGCGGGAAACAGTCCACCCGCCGTGGTCATACTCGCGCTTCACACCTTCTGCTGATCGTCATAGCTTGACAATCAAGATGAGAGGCCCTATCGTGTCCCGCACGACCTACCGGGAGCGATCGTGGAGGAGCCGAACACCGACGTCATCCAGGGCACGCTCGACCTGCTCATCCTCAAGACCCTCAGCCTCGAGCCCATGCACGGCTTCGGCATTGCCCGGCGGATCGAGCAGGTGTCGCGCGGAGTCTTCAAGGTCAACCCGGGCTCCCTCCTCACCGCGCTGCAGCGACTCGAGCGGGCCGGATGGCTCGATGCCGAGTGGCGCCAGACGGAGAACTCGCGCCGCGCGCGATTCTACGCGCTCACCCGCACCGGCCGAAAGCAGCTCGAGCTCGAAACCGAGGACTGGACCCGCCGCGTCTCCGCCGTTTCCCGCCTGCTCCGGGCCGAGGCCTGAGCCTGTGTCGCTCTGGCGCCAGCTCACCCGCGGCCTTCGCGCACTGACCCACCGTCCTGCGGCCGACCAGGACGTGGCCGACGAGGTGCAGCACTACCTCGAGCAGGCCACCGCCGCCCACATCGCCCGGGGACTCTCGCCCGGCGAGGCGGGCCGCGCCGCGCGGGTGGAGATCGGCGGCGTCACCGGCGTGACGGAGCAGGTGCGCGGTTACGGCTGGGAGAACGTGGTCGAGACGCTTCTGGCCGACCTGCGCTACGCCGTCCGGCGCCTGCGCTCCGAACCGGGGTTCACCGCGGTCACGATTTTCACGCTGGCGCTCGGCATCGGCGCC
>JBOHTE010000187.1:0-14922 GCA_050733555.1 Gemmatimonadaceae bacterium
CGAGCGCCGAGACGAAGTTGCGCCCCTCGCCGTACACCATGAGCTGACTCACGTAGGGACAGATGCTCTTGAACATTGCCTCGATGTTCGATGGCGCGATGTACTTCCCGCCGGACGTCTTGAACAAATCCTTCTTGCGATCAGTGATGCGCAGGTAGCCTGCCGCATCAATGTCGCCGATGTCACCCGTGTGCAGCCAGCCATCCGCATCGATGGCCTCGGCGGTGGCGTCCGGCAGGTGATGATAGCCGGCCATCACGCCGGGGCCGCGCAACAGGATCTCCCCGTCGGGCGCGATGCGCGCCTCCGTGCCGGGAAGCGCGAGTCCCACGGTACCCAGGCGGTACGCATTGAGCCGGTTGACGAACGACGCCGCACTGCTCTCGGTCATGCCATATCCTTCGAGAATGCACAGCCCCATGGCGTCGAACCACTCGGCGATATCCCGGTTGAGCGGGGCCGAGCCGGAAATGAAGAATCGGATCCGCCCACCGAATCGCAGTCGTATTCGGCGCAGCACGAGACGGTCCGCGAGCGCGTGACGCAGCACCAGTCCGACACCAGGCCGTCCACCGTCGCGCCGTACCGCCGCGAACCGCCGTCCAATGTGCTCGGCCCAATGGAAGAGCCGTTGCCTGAATGGCGATTCACTGCTCACGGTGGTGGCGACGCGGGCGTATGCCTTTTCGAAGATGCGCGGGGCGGCGCCCATGAACGTGGGACGGATCGTCGCCAGATTGTCCACGATTTTTTCGATTGTCCCATCCACAGCGGTCGGAAATCCGATCTGGAGCGGGAGGAGCAGCAGCACCTTGCCGAAGACGTGCGCCAGCGGCAACCAGAGAAACTGCACGTCGTCCGTGTGCAGGATGCCGAGCTGCTCGACCGCGGAGGCAAGGTAGGTCCACGAATCGTGTCGCAGCCGCACGCCCTTGGGGCGACCGGTCGTGCCCGATGTGTAGACGAGCGTCGCCAGATCGTCCGGGCTCGTGGCCGCGATGCGCGCCGTCACGACATCGGGCTCACGCTCCAGTCGTGCCCGGCCGAGCGCTTCGAGCTCGACGAACGAGATGATCCAGTCGCCGTCGGGCGTGCCGTCCAACGTGACGACCTTCGCCACGTTGGGGATCTCGGAGCGATGCTCGCGCAGCTTCGCGATCTGTCCGTCGTCTTCGGCAAAGACAATGCAGCTGCCGGAATCGGCCACGATCCAGGCCACCTCCGATGCGATCGTACTCGGATAGATCGTGGTCGTGGCGCCGCCCGCGCACATCACCGCGAGATCGGCGAGCACCCATTCGTACCGCGTGGAGCTGGCGATGGCCACGCGCTGCTCGGCCTCGACGCCAAGGGCGATCAGGCCGGCGGCAAGGGCGTCCACGCGGCCGGCGACCTCGCGCCAGCTGCTGCTGTCCCAGCCGGTCCCGCGGGGATAGCGGAAGGCCTCCATATCGGCCGATCGCGCGACGCGATCGCGAAACAGGCTGCCAATGGTGGCGGCGCGCGTGACGCGCGGCGGCTCGGTTCCCGGCGCGGGCTGCAAGATGGTTGCGGGCATGTGCTCCTCGTGACGGAGATCGCGTGCGACTCGCACGCAACACGATGCAGCACGCGGGGTGATTCGTAAACCCGCGCGCGGGGAGTTCAGTCCAGCAACGCTCGAATGGCTCGCAGTCGGTCGGCGTCGGTGCCCGCCTCGCTCGCCAGATCGACCAGGGCATGAGACAGCGACCGGTACAGCTCCAGCGCGCCCGAGTCATCCGCCAGCGCGCCAAGGTGGCGCCGAACGGTGTCCGCGTCACCGCGGATGATGGGGCCGGTGAGCGACGCGGCGCCATGCTGACGACGCAGATTGCCAATGGCGGCGAAAAACAGCGCGCGCAGCGCCTGCTCCGCCGTGTCAGCGGGAATGCCCGTCTCCGCGAGTACGCGGTCTCCCACGGCGAGGAGCACGGCGGGAAAGTTCGAGACGATGACCGCCGCGGCATGATAGCGCGCCTTCTGGCCCTGTGGAATGTCGAACACGCGGCAGCCCAGTGCCGCGGCGAGATCACGGCTCGCGGCCTTCGCCCGCTCGTCTCCGTCAATGCCGACCCACGCGCCACAGAGCTGTTGTGGAGCGCGAACCGGATCGGCGATGGGCACGAGCGGGTGAAACGTGCCGGCTGCATGACCGCGCGCGCGCACCTGCTCCAGCATTGCGGGCTCGGCGCTGCCACTCGCGTGCAGCACGACCGCGTCGGGAGCCAGCGGCGCCTCGAGCAGCTCGCGCAGCGCGTCGTCAATCTGCGCGTCGCGCACCGTGACGAGGACAACGGTGGCCATCGCAACGGTTCCGGGAATGGCTCCGGCCGTGACGGGATCGCGTCCTTCGTGTACGTGGCGGCCGTGCAGCCCGACCACGGGGACGCCCGACATGCGAAAGGCGCGGGTCAGACCTGTGCCGGCACGACCCGCGCCCAGGACGAACACGCGCTCGCTCACGGCCTGGGCTTCACGTCCTCTTCGTGCGCGGCACGCATCTCTGCCGCGCGCGAGAGCAGCGCGTGCTGATCGGTGGCCTGCGCGGCCAGCTGCAGCGCCGTGGTGATCACGCGGTCGCTCCGCAACTGCCGGTGAAACGATGCGTCGAGGCCGAAGCTGAAGCGCGAGATCTCGGTACCCAGCAACTGATTGACCTGCGTCGTGGCCGAGTCGTACTGCGCGCGTGAGATCTGGTGCACGTTCCTGGCCTGCAGCCGGCGCCAGAATTCGTCACGCATGGCCGGCGTTACCGTGAAATCGGCCGATGGCACCGCCTTCGACGCCTTGACACTCAGCGCGTAGTCGGTGAGCGCATCGCGGAAACGCGGAATGTCCGAGCCGAGCATGCGCCAGAACGCAA
Source organism: Gemmatimonadaceae bacterium (assembly GCA_050733555.1). Lineage (GTDB taxonomy): Bacteria > Gemmatimonadota > Gemmatimonadetes > Gemmatimonadales > Gemmatimonadaceae > JADGGM01. The sequence goes on from JBOHTE010000187.1 coordinate 2,885, forward strand.
GCATGCCGTTCCCCGAGTCGGCGGACGCGAGGATGAGATCCGGCGTAATGCCACCGCCGCCATACACCGTGCGCCCTGCGTCGGTGTGGTATTCGCGGCGCTGCGAGAGCGGTCGTTCCGGGGCCGCATTGCTGTCCGTCTCCTCGTCACTGCCATCGGTTGCGCTGTCCGCGCGCGCCTTCTGAATGCTGCGCCCCGACGGCGTGTACCATCGCGCCGTCGTCAGCTTGAGCGCCCCCTCCCCGCTCCCCAGCGGGAAGAGCGATTGCGCACTGCCCTTCCCGTACGACGTGCCGCCAACGATCAGCGAGCGATCATGATCCTGCAGCGCACCCGCGACGATTTCCGCCGCGCTGGCCGAATGGTCGTTGACCAGCGTGATCAGATCCAGCCTGGGCCAGAGCTGGCCGCTCGGATTCACGAACTCATGCGCGGATTCCGCCGTGCGCCCACGCATGGCCACAATGGGCTGCCCCTTGCCCAGGAACATCCCGGCGATGTCCACACCCTGTTCCAGGAGTCCGCCGGGATTGTCACGCAGGTCGAAGACGAGCGTCGTCATTCCCTGGCGGACCAGCGATCCGATCGCATCGCGCAACTCATCCTCGCTCGAGTCGCTGAAGATGGTGAGCTGCACGTAGCCCACGTGATCCGCGAGCATCATGGCGTGCCGCACGGAGCGGACGTGAATGTCGGAGCGCGTCACGGTGAACGGCAGCCGCCCGCTGACACCGGGACGCTCGATCAGCAGTGACACGTGTGTGCCAGGCTCGCCACGCAGCGCCTCGCGCGCTTCGTCCGCCGTCCACCCTTCGGATGACTTGCCGTTCACGGAGACGATGCGGTCGCCCGGCTCAATGCCCGCGCGGTCCGCCGGCGTACCCGGCAGCGGCGCGATGATCGTGATCCAGCCGTCGCGCACGTCAATCTGGATGCCGAGTCCGCCGTACATGCCGCTCGTGCTCTCCGTGAGATTGCTGAGGCGCTCCGGATCCAGATACACCGTGTGCGGATCGTCGAGCAGCCGCAGCATCCCGACGGTGGCCTTGCGGAAGAGCGTATCCTGCGGAAGCGAGTCCACGTACTGATTTTGTACGTGATCGAGTACCTGCTGGAAGAGCTGCGCGCCAAGGGTCGTGTCCCCACCGCGCACCAGCCCACGCTGCAGCAGCCAGCCGCCGGACACGAGCGCGCCGGCGAGTGCCGCGGCTGCGACGATGCCGCGCGACCGGTTCACTGGCTCACCGCGAGCGGAATGGGGAACAGGTCGGGCCAGTGCGCACTCAGCGCGGTCAGCACGCGATCGAAGACGGCCGCTTCGCTCCCATCGGCGGGAAGCGCGACGATGCGCCCGCACTCCGGATGCTCCACCTGCCACTCGAGTGTGAGCGCCAGCGCGAAGGCGTGCTCCACCCGGGCATGGAAGTCGGTGCCCGCCAGCTCGATCCGGTCCGCGGCCCCGCGCTGCTCGCGGCGAACACGGCGTTGCTCGGCGCTGGCGGTGAGGAGCAGCGTGAGATCGGGCACGTGGCCACCAGTCGCCAGTTCGTTCGCCGAGCGCACCAGCGCTTCGGGCAGTCCACGCCCGGCGATCTGATAGGCGTACGTGGAGAGAAAGAAGCGATCCATCAGCACGGTCGCGTTGCGTGTGAGCGCCGGTTCAATCACCTCGCCCATGACCTGCGCACGCGATGCCATGAAGAGCAGTGCCTCCGCTCGCGCCCCCACATCCGGGCCAGAGTCGAGCACGAGCGTGCGGATCGCGTCGCCGAGCGCAGTGCCGCCGGGCTCGCGCACCGCGACACACGTCGCTCCGCGCGCGGCAAGCCATTCCTCGAGGCGACGCAACTGCGTGGTCTTGCCCGCGCCTTCGGGGCCCTCGAACACGATGAGCCGGCCGCGCATTGCCATCACCCCAGCGTGATGATCGAGCTGGCGGATCCCTTCTTGATGCCCTCGAAGATCCAGTCGTTCACGCGCAGCATCACCTTGTCGAAGTTTTCCTGAGCGCTCACGGCGCCCTGATACAGGGTGCTGCCCTGCACCTGTCCCAGCAGCCGATCCAGATCCTGCTCCATCTGTTCGGTGGGCTGTTCACCGCGCTCGATCATCTTCTGCGCGTTGAGCCGGAGCTCTTCCATCTTGCGAAGCAGCGTCATGGCACCGGGGTCGCCCTGCAGCGCGTCGTTGGCGCGCTTCACCGCCTGATATTCGGCGCTCTGTCCAATGAGGCGTCCCAGTTCCCTGGCCTTGTCTTCAAGCACGATCAGTCGTCCTCCCGGTTTGCCAACAGGATTCGCTCGCGTCCGGCGAGGTCGAGTCGTACGGTGACGTCGCGATAGCAGCCCGTCGCGAGCGCTGCCTCCGCCGCGAGTGCGGCGCGCCGCGCGTCCACCTCGAGCGCCAGCAACCCACCCGGCTCCAGCACATCCGCGGCCGCGCGGATGATCGCCCGCGTCGCGGCCATTCCCGCGTCCCCGCTGAACAGCGCGATCGGCGGCTCCCAGTTCCGTACGGACTCCGGCAGCGCCGCTGCCTCCTCGTATGCAATGTATGGTGGATTCGACACGATCGCGCGGGTGCGCAGACCACGTACCGGCTGCAACAGCGAGCCATGCCGAAATTCCACCGCTGTTCCCGCCGTGCACAGCCGCGTCGCGTTTGTCCGCGCCACGGCGAGCGCACCGAGCGACACGTCGGTGCCGATCACACGAAGGAAGCGTCCCTCGGTTGCCAACGCCAGGGCGATGGCGCCGGAGCCGGTCCCCACATCCACGACGACGCCGCCCACGTTCCCGTCGAGACGATCGAGCACCGCGTCCACCAACTCTTCGGTTTCCGCGCGGGGAATGAGCACCCGCTCATCCACGAGCAGTGTCAGATGCCGAAACGCCGAGCGGCCCACCGCATAGGCGAATGGCGCCCCCAGCGCCCTGCGCCGCGCCGCCTCGCGCGCGGTACACCGCATCGCCTCTGCAACGATCTCCGCATCGTGCATGCCAGCCCAGAACCGCGGCGCATCCATCAGCGCGGCAATGATGTCCGCGGCCTCACGCCGCGCGTCGGCGATGCCGGCGTCCTGCAGCATCATCCGCAGTTCGCTTCGGAGCGTCGCGACAGTCGTCCCGTCCACCCCCGTGCCACTTCCCCGTGGCTCAGCCACCGAGTTTCTCCTCCACGTCCGCCAGCGCCAACTGCTCCAGCAGCGGATCGATCTCCCCTTCCAGTGTCCGCGCCAGCTCGTGCAGCGTGAAGCCGATCCGGTGATCAGTCACCCGATTCTGCGGGAAGTTGTAGGTGCGGATCTTGGCCGAGCGGTCACCCGTGCCCACCTGCGTGCGACGCAGCCGCGAGCGCTCCGCTTCCTGTTCCGCGATGCGCGAATCGAGCAGGCGCGCGCGGAGCACTTCCATGGCCTTGAGCTTGTTCTGCAGCTGCGACTTCTGGTCCTGCTGGCTCACGACGATTCCGCTTGGAAGATGCGTGATGCGGACAGCGGAGTCCGTCGTATTCACGCTCTGCCCGCCGGGCCCCGACGACCGGAAGACGTCGATGCGAATGTCCTTGTCCTCGATCCTCACATCGATCTCTTCGGCCTCGGGGAGAACGGCCACGGTCGCGGCCGACGTGTGAATGCGCCCCTGGTTCTCGGTGACGGGAACGCGCTGCACGCGGTGTACGCCGGACTCCCAGCGGAGCGTGCCGTAGGCGCCGTCGCCACGCACCTTGAAGATCACTTCCTTGATGCCGCCCAGTGTGCCGTCGGAGAGCGAGATGAGCTCGATGCGCCAGCGGCGGCGTTCGCAGTAGCGCGTGTACATCCGGTAGAGATCCGCGGCGAACAGCGCCGCCTCATCACCCCCCGTCCCCGCCCGGATCTCCATGATGGCCGGGCGGTCTTCGAGCGGATCGTGCGGAATGAGCGCCGGCTTGAGGGCCTGCTCCAGCTCGGCGATCTGCGAGCGCAGCCGCTCTTCCTCCGCGCGCGCCTCGGCAGCAAGCTCGGGGTCGTCTACGCCAACGAGCTCGTGCGTCTGCACGAGCTCGCTCTCGTACTTGCGGAGCCGGGCCGCCATCTCGACCACGGGCGAGAGCCGCCGGTGTTCCCGCCCCAGTTCGGCCAGGCGATTGGGATCGCGCACGGCCTCGGCGCTGGAGAGTTCCCGCTCGACGGCCTCGGCCCGCGCCAGCGCGTCCTGGATGCGGTCGTGGAGGCTCAGGCTTCCTTACCGTACTTCTGGCGGAACCGCTCCACGCGGCCTGCGGTGTCGATGAGCTTCTGCTTGCCCGTGTAGAAGGGGTGGCAGTTGGAGCAAATGTCGGTGTGGATCTCGGCGATCGTGGATCGCGTCTTGAACGTGTTCCCGCACGCGCACGTGACAGTCGCCGTGGCGTAGATGGGATGAATGTCTTTCTTCACGGGTGCCTCGAACGAAAGGTCGGTCAGGTCAGATACAGCCATGTAATTTACTTTAAATCAGTGTCGAAAGACAAGTTGCGAACGCGGGCACCCGCATGAACGCTGCGCAGACCGCCCGCTCACGGCGGCGTGACCCGGCTCATCCATGCGTCCGAGTGATAGTCGCGCACGGTCAGGATGGCGTGCCGAAGGTCATCCGCGATATCCACGTCCCACCACGGGCGGGAAATCGTGCCGAGCAGCTTCAGTTCGCCCGGCTTGCGCGAACGGTAGAGTCGAATCGTGCGCCGCGTGTCGAAGACCACGAACAGCACCGAATGATCGGGGAGGAAGCTGGTGCGGGCATCCAGTCCGGTCGTTGCGGCCCACTGTCTGCTGGACCCGTCGGCGAGCGCAATGACACCAAATCCTACGGAGTCGCCGAACGTACCATGCGGACCCGCATAGCTGATCCTCGGCCCCAGGTGGTCGGACTCCACCCAGAGCAATCCCGAAAACCAGGCCGGTTTGGGGAACTCCCGCACGTGGTTGCGCTGCCTGACCAGGACTCGATCGGCGCTGGCGGGAATCCAGGCCATGCCGTCGGACAGCGCCGTGAAGTCCCATCCTCCAGAATCGGGCGGGAACTCGACGCGCGACACGAGTCGGCCGTTGTGCGCGTCAACGAGCATGTCGCGCACGTCGCCGTGCGGGCCGATTGAGGCGATGGCGAGTCGGACGGAGTCCTCCCACCAGGCCGCGCGAAACGTCCCATCAATGTTGATTGCGGTCTCCGGACCGCCCGACAGTGCCGTCACGCCAAGACGCGTGACCTGCACGTTGCCACCGCTCGCGGACAGTTGCCGGATCCAGAGCAGTCGCGTGCCATCCGGCGACAGTCGCACACGCAGCGGCGTGGATGCCTGCGCAATGCGAGCAGAGTCCGGCAGGCGGCCGGCGAACAGGTCAGGCAGCGTGAGGCGCCAGACGGACCACTCGTAGGTGCCCTGATCCATCACGAGACTCGACCCATCGGCGGTCAGCGAGAAGGTATTGAACGGTCCAGGAATGGTGTCCCGGCGTTCCGTGAAGCGGCCATGGATGGCATCGATCGGGATGCGCACGATGGCATGCGCCGCGGTCGTCAACCAGAGCGCACCGCCAGCCACGAAGGCATAGGTGTCCGGGCTCGGTGGCGCGATCTGGTCAGCGACATGTCCCCGTTTATCCATTAGCTCGAGGAGCGGTCCGCTCGCCCGATCGACGCCGACAACGATCCAGGGCGTACCCGAAACACTTTCGAGAAATTTCACACCCAGCGACGCACCGGAGACGCGGAGGCTGTCCGTTACCAGTCCGGCCAGGGTGGTGCTCCAGATCCAGAATACCGAGTCCGGTCGGGTTGGCGACGCGACGAGCAGCGAGTCGCCGCCGGCGGTGAATGTTGCTGGTGCCGATCCCACGAATCGCGCTGTACCGCCCAACGCCGGAACGAGCCAGGCTCCAATACGTCCCGCGAGTGCGCACCCGACGACCAGGTTGCGGCGGTCGGGGCTCCATTCCATCCCGTACCAGTCCGTCGCCCCATCGAGGATGATGTGCGCCGTCGCGCTCCCCACATCCTGCACCGCCACCGCGTAGGTACACCGGTGTTCGTCGCACCGCTTCGCGAAGTAGGCAAGCTGTTTCCCATCCGGCGAGATGACTGGGTCCAGTACGTTGGCGGAGCTCGTAAGCTGGATGCGTTCGCCCAGGACAGGTCGGCCGGGTGATCGCGCTCGCGCATGGCGAATGCCCAGCACGACCAGAGCGACCATGGCGGCGGCGAGTGCGAAGATGGCGAATCGCGACACGATTGGACGGCGTCGCCCGCCGGCCAGCGCGCTGCCTGCGGCAGAAGCCACCAGCGCGTTGGCGAACTCCCCGGCGGAGCTGAAGCGGTCTGCGGGGATCTTCGCGAGGGCACGCGCCACGGCCGAACTCGCGTACTCCGGCAGCCCGTCTCGCACGATCGTGAGCGGCGTCGGCCGCTCGGTGAGCAGCTTGGCGATCACTGCCTGCGGCGTCGCGCCGGTCACGGGCGGCTCGCCGGCGAGCATTTCGTAGCATACGGCGCCGAGTGAGTACACGTCAGTCCGCTGATCCAGGTGCCGGTCGCCTGTGGCTTGCTCGGGGCTCATATATGCTGGCGTACCGAGCGAGAGCCCCGTTTCGGTGAGCCGGTTGTCCGCGGCCTGGCTGATGGCGAGTGCGATGCCGAAGTCGGTGAGCATCGCTTCGCCCTCATGCAGCAGGATGTTCTCGGGCTTGATGTCCCGGTGAATGATTCCCCGCCGGTGGGCGTAATCGAGAGCACTCGCCACGTCCCTGACGATCGCCACCGCGTCGCTCAGGGGCAATTGCGGTTCCCGATCCAGTCGCGCGCGCAGCGATTCGCCCTGAACGAAGGGCAGCACGTAGTACAGCAACCCGCCCTTGTCGCCGGAATCGATGAGGGTGAGGATGTGGGGATGGTCGAGGCGGGCCGTGATCCTGATCTCGGCGAGAAAGCGTTCTTCGCCAAGTTTTGCCGCGAGTTCCGGGCGCAGCACCTTGAGCGCTACCGGTCGCTCGTGCTTCCGATCGGTTGCCAGGTACACTGTGGCCATGCCACCTTTGCCCAGCTCGCGCTCGACGATGTACTGATCCGCGAACGCGCTGGCGATCTGCCCGGTCACGTCCGGCATGGAGCTACCGGAGCTCCCGCGCGACTCGCATGGATGGTGCCCGACTTGACATGTGCGCTCCTGGCGGACCGCTCAATCGTTCCGTGACGGCTGGCATCTGTCAATGGCCGCGTGAGAGCAGGTGCCTGCCGCCCCCCTCTGCTTTGACAGTTTCCCGCCAATCCCGTATTCTTGCCCCTGACTGCACGCCGTTCGCCCGCGATGTCCCGCTGCTTCTCCGTCCCCGTCCATCATGCCCGCTCTTCTCCGCGCCGCAGCCGTCGCGAGCGCTCTCATCCTGCTCGGAGCGTGCGCGCACCAGCCGGCACTTGCGCCGCTGGCTCCGGCACGGGCCGCGGCTGATTCCTCCGCGCGCGCCGCGATCGCCAGCGAACGTACGCTCGATGCAGCGCAGCTTCCCGAACGCTCCGTGGGTGTCGCGCCGCTCGCAGTCGCCCCGGCCGATTCGTCGCTGGCCCCGCTCGGCTACGGCCTCGCCGATCTGCTGCTCACCGACCTGTCGCGCAGCGCCCAGCTCCAGGTGGTGGATCGTATTCGCGTGAACGCGCTGTTGCAGGAGCTGCGTCTCGCGGGCACGGGTCGCGTGGACAGCTCCACGGCACCGCGCGTGGGCAAGCTCATTGGCGCCAGGCGTCTCGTGAATGGCGCGCTCGCATCGACGGGCGACGGCAGCATTGCGGTCGACACGCGCGTCGCGGACGCGGCGCAGGGCACGCTCGAAGCGGGGGCGATCACCGAAACGAGCCGCCTCGGTGGTATCCTCGACGCCGAGAAGGACATCGCGTTCAAGCTGTTCACGCAACTGGGTGTCACGCTCACGCCGGCGGAGCATGCGGCGGTGGAGCAGCGCCCCACGCGCTACCTTGCCGCGTTTCTCGCGTACAGCAACGGCGTGCGCGCCGAATCCTTGGGCGACCTCGCGCTCGCGCATGCGTACTATGCGCGCGCCGTGCTCATTGATCCGAGCTTTGCGCTCGCCCGGCAGCGGATGGACGAAACGGCCGGAAGCACCGCCGGCTCCGGCGTGCGACTAGGCAGCATTGGACCCGCGACGCTCTCCGGCGTCGTGGATGCACTCAATCCCAGCCCGGCCGGCACACTCGGTAGTGTTCGCGATCCGGGCGACTTCAACGAGCGTGCGACGTTCGAGTCGGGACAGCTCGGCACCATCATCATTCAGATCTTCACGCCGTGACTTCAGCTCGCACGCACACGCGGATTCCGCGCCGGTTGTCCTCCCTGGGTCGCATCGCCGGCACCATTGCCGCCATCGCCACGGTGTTCACCGTGGCGCCATCGCTGGCCGCACAGGCGCCGCTTGGCGGCCAGGCCGGGTGGCAGCTCTCGCCCAGTTACGCGATCTGGCACTTCGGCTGCTGCACCGACGCCACCGATGCGGCCAGCATCAAGTGGGCGAGCCAGTGGACGATCCCCATCGTCGCCGCCATCCCGGAAGGACGCAACGTGACGATCGACATTGCATCCGGATGGATGACAAGCGACGTGGCCCTGCGGAGCGCGACAACGCCCACGCTGCATCTCTCGGGACCTACCGACACCAAGGTTCGCGCGGCCATCCGTTTTGCCGGCGATGCGTTGCTGGCCACCTTCGGCCTCAACATTCCCACGGGTGCCACGAATCTCGATGCGGAGGAGCTGAGTGTGCAGCGTGTCGTGGGTGCACCGCAGCTCCGGTTCGACGCACCGGCGTTGGGCACGGGGCTGGGCGGCACGGCGGGGCTCGTGTACACGCGACAGATCGGCACCTGGTCGTGGGGACTGGGCACCAGCTACGAGTACCGCGACGAGTACACGCCCGCGCAGGCGATCGCACTCGGCCTCGGAACGGGGATCGTCGGGCTGCGCCCGGGACAGGCCGTGCGCATCTCGATCGGTACGGATGGACTCGTGGGACAGAGCGCCATGTCGGTGAGTCTCGCGTCCACCATCTACACGAAGGACCGCATCACCACGAGCGACGGCGCGACGCCACTTGAAGCCATCACACTCGGTCCCATGTTCACCGGCGAGTGGCGACTCCGCACCACGGCGCCGCTGTTCAGGGAGTTGAGCTTCTACGCGTTCGACCGGTATCGCACGGCGTATCATCGCGGCGGGGCGGCAGTCGCCGGAACCAGTGGTAACGAAGCGGAGGTCGGGGCACAGGGACTCATTCCCATGTCCCCGTCGTTCGCCTTCGTCGCCGGCCTGCGCGGGCGCCACTTCACGGGACTCTCCATTGACAATACGCTGGGCACCGCGGGCGCCACCCTGGGCGGGGGCAACGTCGGCGTGCAGTGGCGCGTTGGCGGTGTCGCGCTGCAGCCCGCGATCGGGGCCGAATTCGGCCGCATTGACACCGGGGTCCAGAAGGTGAACGCACACCAGCTGTACGGATCCTTCACCATCACCTCCCGCTGAACTGTGGAGACGACCGACTTCCTCGCGACGGTTCCGCTGCTGAGTGGACTGGACGCCACGGAAGTCGCGCGGTTTGCCGAGCTGACGCGCGAGCGATCGTATCCACGCGGCAGCGTCATCCTCTTCGAGGATGATCCGGGCGACTCGCTCTTCATCGTGCGCCGCGGGCGTGTGAAGGTCGTCCTCATTGGTGAGGATGGGCGCGAGGTGATCCTGGGCCTGCTGGGACCGGGCGCGCATTTCGGCGAGCTGTCCATCATTGACGGAGCCCCGCGCTCCGCGCACGTCATTGCCACGGAGGACTCGCAGCTCATCGTGCTGCGCCGCGAGGATTTTCGGCGGCGGGTGAACGAATCCCCCGCCGTGGCGTGGGCGCTGCTCGTGGAGCTGTCCCGGCGGCTGCGTCGCGCCGACGAGCAGATCGGCAGCCTGGTGTTGCTGGATGTGGACGGCCGCATCGCGCGTCTGTTGCTGGACGCGGCGGCGGAGAGCGGTGGCAGCGCCATCGAGAAGCGGCTCACGCACCAGACCATTGCCCAGATGATCGGCGCCAGCCGGGAAACGGTCTCGCGCGCGATGCGCAATTTTCAGGATCAGGGACTGATCCGCGTGGAGCACCGGCATATTTCCATCGGCGACCGCGCGGGGCTGGAGCGACTGGCCCAGATTCGAATGTGACACCCGTCACGCGGGCGGGGTGACGCACCTGCTGTCGAGCCGCGGCCCCGTCTCCCAGATTGCAGCATCATGCGACGCGGGCCAATGACACTCACGCTGCGCTTCTGGGGAACGCGCGGATCCATTCCGTCGCCTGGCGCAGCCACCGTGCGCTACGGCGGCAACACCGCGTGCGTGGAGGTGCGCAGCGCGAGCGGTGCGCTGCTCATTCTCGACGCGGGCACCGGCATTCGCGCGCTCGGGAGAGCGCTCGTGGAGCAGGCAGCCGGCGCCGCGATTTCGGGAGACATTTTTCTTTCGCATGCACACTGGGATCACGTGCAGGGACTGCCCTTCTTCGCGCCGATGTACACGGCCGGAAATCACTTCCGCATCTGGAGCGCACCGGTGCTCGCGCGGCGTGTGGGTTCGGTGCTGCGCGAGCAGATGTCGGAGACGGTTTTCCCCGTGGGGTTTGACGACATGGCGGCATCCGTGGAGCTGCGCGCCTTGGAAGGCGCGTTCACGGGACCGGACTTCACGGTGGAGGCGCTGGAAGTCCGCCACCCGGGCGGGGCGCTGGGCTACCGGGTGCGCGAACGTGGCGTTCGGGGGGGCGGAATCGTGTATATCTCGGACAACGAACTCGGGGACGCAGCCGCGGGACCCGGGTCGGCCGATACACGCGCGGCCATCGTGGAGTTCGCACGCGGCGCCGCCGTGCTCATTCACGATGCCACCTTCACGGACGATGAGTACGAGCAGTTTCGCGGGTGGGGACATTCCCGCTGGACCGACGTGCTGGACCTTGCGACGGACGCGGGAGTACAACGGCTGATCCTGTTTCACCACAGTCCCGATCGCGGCGATGATGAGATCGACCGGATGCTGGGCGCGTGCCGCGTGAGCGCCGCGCATGCATCCCTGGTAGTCGCAGCCGCAGCCGAAGGCATGGAAATCACCGTTTGAGATGACTACGTTCACTCGTCGTGCACACCGTACCTGGCTCTGGGAGGAGACCATGCACCGCTCTTTCGCCGCGACCGCTGCTGGCGCGGCGCTCATGCTGGCCGGTCTGTCGGGCAGCGCGCCGGCGCAGGCTGCCGCCGCCGCGACACCGGCGTCCGATTCACGCCCCACCGTTGCGGTGATGTATTTCACCGACGGCGCCATTGGCCCGTCGCACAACGATCTGCAGCCACTGAGTGCCGGCATTGCGGACCTGCTCATTACCGAACTGTCGGGCAATCCCGGCATTCGCGTCGTGGAGCGCGACAATCTGAAGCAGATGATGGACGAGCAGGATCTCAGCGCGACTGCGCGCGTGGACCAGGAGACCGCGGTGAAGATCGGCAAGCTCCTCGGCGCGCATCACATGATCTTCGGGGGCTTCGTGACCGACGGGCGGGGCACCATGCGGCTCGACGCGCGCGCGGTGAACGTGGAGACGTCGGCCATCGAGCACGTGGAGACGGTGACCGGCAAGCAGGACGACCTCATGTCGCTCATCGCCCAGCTCGCGGACAAGCTGAACAAGGGTCTCAAGCTTCCGGCCATGCCGAAGGCGGTGCAGGAAGCATCGCTCGAGACGGCGAAGAAGGTGCCCTTCCAGGCGACGCTGCTCTACTCTCGCGCGCTGGCCGCAAAGGATGCAGGCAAGCCGGACGAAGCGGTGGAGCTGTTGCAGAAGTCGCTCGCCGCGTTCCCGGATTACGAACCGGCGCAGCGCGAGCTGAAGAAGCTGGACAAGCCCGGGGCCTAACCGGAGCGTTTCAAAGGGGTCAGACTCGATTGATTTTCAAGGGTTTCAACGGCAGTTTCAAAGGGGTCAGACT